>CAKTHQ010000087.1 GCA_934565415.1 uncultured Oscillospiraceae bacterium | reverse complement strand
TGGTGCCGCTAACCGGACTCGAACCGGTACTGAATCGCTTCAGGTGGATTTTAAGTCCACTATGTCTACCTATTCCATCATAGCGGCATATGCATCCCTCAAAAACGAGGGATGGAAGGTTGGAGGGATGTTTTGGAGGGATGCTCCAAATTTCCCAAATTTCAAATTCAAAAAGCTCGCATTTCTCTAAGGCTTTTCAAATTGGGTGCATGATTCGGCCCAGGGGATTTTAAGCCCCTTGTGTCTACCTGTTCCACCATGGCGGCGTGTGGATACCGTGATTGCGGGACTTATCATACCACAAAATTGCTCAGCCGTCAAGGCTTTCCATTTGGTCCAGGGTCCGGGAAAAGGGTTCCAGGCAGTTTTCCAGGAACCAGTTCACTTCCTCCCTGTGCAAGGCTTGCAGGGCCTGCAGAGTCTGGACGGCGGCGGTGGAGAATTCCAGATTGCCGGCTTTCAGCTCCTCCAGGCACTTGATGTGGGCGGAGAGCTTATCCGCAGCTTTGACGATAGGGTTTAAGGCCACATCGTCTTCCAATACATAGTGCGCATAGCTATCCCGCAGGGCAGGGGGGAGCATATCCAATAGCCTTTCTCCGGCCTTCCGCTCTACGGCCTTGTAGGCATTGCGGATATCCGGGTCGTAGTATTTGATGGGGGTGGGCATATCTCCGGTAAGGATCTCCGAGGCATCGTGATACAGGGCGGCTACGGCGCATTTTTCCGGGTCCGGGCCGGGTAAGCCCAGAATGTCCCGGCGGATCAGGGCCAGGGCGTGGGCCAGCACCGCTACCTGGTGGCTGTGCTCCTGGATGTTTTCCGGAAAGCTGTTGCGCATGAGCCCCCAGCGGCTGATATAGCGCATCCGGCTAAGAAATGCGTAAAATTCATTGGCCACGGCGCAGTTCCTCCGCCAGAGTGTTTAATATGGGAACCATGTCCTCTACCCGGTGGCAGAAATGGGTGCCGCCCAGAATTTCTTCCTGCTTCCGGAAGCCCCAGGTGACGGACAGACACGGCACCTCCGCATTCTTTGCCGTCAGAACATCCACCTCGCTGTCGCCTACATAGATGCAGGTGTCGGCGCCGATGGCAGCCAGGGCCTTTTTGACCATTTCCGGGGCGGGCTTTCTGGGGCAGTCGGTGCTTTCCCCCCGGGCGTAGATGCCGGGAAAGTAATGCGCACACAAAGGCTTTACCGCGGCGTCCGGTTTGTTGGAGACGATGGCTAGGGGGTACTTTTTCTCAAGGGCTGTTAATGCCTCCGGGATGCCGGGGTAGGGGGCGGTTTTGATCTGGCAATGGTTTGGATAGTAGCTTTGGAAGAGCTTCAGGGCCTGGTGATGGTCGATGCCTTCGGGGACCGCCTTTACCATAAGCCGTTCCGCCCCGTTGCCCACAAAGGACCGGACCTCCTCCAGGCTCCGTTCCGGGTAGCCCAGGGTGCGCAGGGCGTAGTTGGTGGCGTCCTGCAGGTCCTCCAGGGTGTTGAGCAATGTGCCGTCCAGGTCGAAGAGGATACCAATGTTCATATTAATCAACCATTCGGCCGCATTGCGTCCGCACAAATAGGGATGAAAGGGTGCAGACAAACGGCCGCCTTT
>CAKTHQ010000086.1 GCA_934565415.1 uncultured Oscillospiraceae bacterium | reverse complement strand
CTGGAGGAAAGCGGCCAGTTCACCGACCTGGGCTATGTGCGGGATACCGGGGACAGCTTCCATGAGTATTACGATGGCGAGCGCGGCAGCATCCCGGAGGAATACCGGGTGATGACCTTCCAGGATGACATCCCCGAAGAAGAAATTTCGGAATGGGCCATGGACCTTGCCTACGATATGGACGAGTTTTTCCGGCAGCACGACCCGCAGTATGCCGCCGAGCACCCGGAGGAACACGCGGCAAAGGAAGAAATCTACGAAAATCTGATGGCCGGGCGTATCTCCGCCCTGGACGAGAAGCTGGCCGCCCTGGGGCAGACCCAGGAGGACTATCTTCCTTCGGAGATCGAGAATTTCAAGGACGCCACCGGCTATGAGGAATTTCTGGATGTGGACCCCCAGGCGATCCGGGAGGCCATTGAAAACCCGGATCAGTCCCATGTGGACGAGATGCTGTCCTTTGCGGAGCAGGCAAACCGGGAGTATGAAGCGGAGTTGTACGGGCAGCAAGCGGCGCCCACCCCGGATGACCGAGAGACCGGCGAGACGGTGCGGACTCCCAGGGGCACCTTCCATGTAACGGATATGAGCCGGGAACAGATGGAGGTGGCTGGATACGGTTTTCACCACGAGTCCGAGGACGGAAAGTATCTCATCATGGCCAACGGCAGCCGCGCCTTTGCCATCCCCAACGGAGACACCCCCGAACATACCGCGCCGGAGAAGCTGACTGTTCTGGTGGTGGAGCCCATGAAGGAACCCTATGTGAAGGAGATCGACCCCGGCCTTCATGCGTTGCAAGCGGAGGTGGCGGCGATATTGCCGCCTCCTATCCCTTTGACGATCCGGTGGGGCTGGTGCTGAACGATGAAAGCAAGCTCATCGGTCTGGACCTGAACCGTTCCCTCCGGGACGAGCATGGGGAGATTTACGACATTGTAGCAGGCACCTTCCTGGTGGTGGGCCTGGGACCGGAGAGCTTCGCGTCCCTGCCCCCGGACATGATCCAGAAGTACACCGAGCATTTCAAGCGGCCGGAGCTGTTTGCCAGCATCAACGGGCAGATTGTGTCTGTCCCCGTGGAGCCGGAAAACCCGCTGCGCACGGCGGAAATGACCCTGGAGGATGACTATGGCATGATCGACGGGATCATCAACAACGGCCGCCGTGGTGAGGGATTGGAGAAAGCCCAGGCCGAGGCGCGCAGAACCACGCCGGAGAAAAAGCCCTCTATCCAGGAGCGGCTGGAGGACGCAAAACGGGAGTGCGGCGAGCGCAAGCCCCCGGACAAGGCTCATCAGAAAAAGCCCCCGGAGCATGACTTATGAGCCGAAGCAAGAAATGGCGTCTGGAATGGGCGTTCTTCCTGGGTGAGAACGGCAGACGCCAGTATAACAAGCTCTGTAAGGGCTGTGTCCATCCCTGCAAGCAGAGCTTCCGGGCGGTGGTGTTGTCCTGTCCGCACTATCTTTCCCTCCGTTCCCAAAAACGTAGGAATTAGTGTTCAAAACAGGTGAAGAAACCGCCTGTGGTAGCTTTTTCGTGTAGGGGCAGTATGATTTCCCATGTAGGGCCACCTCACTGATGTGGGGTGCGAAGTAAGGACGATTTCAACGCTTAAAGTAGGAGCAACCCCTCTGGCTTGAGCTAAAGGGGTTGCTCCTATTATTTTTTTCTCAAAATTTATTCGCTAATAGCGAAATTTCATCTTGACTTATGGATAAAAATTTGTTACCATAGCATTGCAGCGAAGAGTAGAGCGGATGTTCTACTGGTCGTCTCCCCCAAATTGGAGTGCGTCAGCACTCGCGGAACATC
>CAKTHQ010000085.1 GCA_934565415.1 uncultured Oscillospiraceae bacterium | reverse complement strand
CAACGAACCTACCGGCTTTCGTTAGGTGTCCCCTCCACCCCCGGCCTGCGGGCCACCCCCTCCATGCAGGAGGGGGGAAGAGCTTGCCTTCGGTACCTACCGTTTATCCCGTCAACTCCCCATTTGTCGATATCTATTATGAAAAAGTCCGGCAGAACGCGCGTGCATTTTGCCGGACTATTGTTTTTTATGCCTGAAAATTTTCTGCCTTTTGATAAATGACCCGTTCCTCCTGTCCCGGCGTCCCCGGAGTATCTACCCGGAACAGCTGGTACAGGTCCGCCCAAAGCGTCTCCCGGTGGCTATAGTCAGATCCGTCGTTTTCTCCGATGTTTCGGTATAGCCCGGTCCCCTTGGCTTTTTTCAGCAGTTCCCGGCCCCTGTCCGTAAAGCCCAGAATCCGGGCGTAGGGGGCGCCTGATTGCATGGCTTCTTCCGTGATGCCTAAAAAGGCACTCAGCACCATCCGGTTCAGCCGGGTGCGGGTATAGCGCTTGGTTTTGGCGGCGGTGAAAATATCTTCCAGAGTAGCTTCCTGCCGGGCGGCGCGCATGAGCCTGCGCCACAGGCCTTCGGAGCCGTAGGGCAGGGCTTCAAAGTCGGCGTCCGTCATGGTGCGCAGCCGGTAGAGGATGGCCCGCTGCCCGGCGTTCAGGGTATATACCGGGGAAGAAGCAAAGCAGGAAACAGCCTCCGGCGGGACGTATTTTTCCCAGTCGTCCCCGCACAAAATGGCTTTTCGCAAAGCGGTGGCAGAAGGATTTTTGGGGTCCGGGGTATCCGCGTGGTAGTCCCCAGGGCGGAAAATGGGAAAGGGGGTCAGGGCACTGCCGGTTTCCAGAATGGCCTTGCAGTATTCTACCCCCAGAATGTTATTGGGCTTCAATAGCAAATTGGCGGAAAGCCCCATGTGTTCCAGGGCTATCTGCCGGGCGGCAGGGAAGGAGACCCCGGTTTTTAAGGCAGCGCGCAGGGCCTCCGGAAAGGCAGGGGACAGAAGGGCCTCCGCTGTGGAAATCAAAGCTTCCGTATCCCCGGATTCCGTACCGAAGCAGAGATGGGTGCAGATGGGGGAGAGAAACCTTACCCCGGTCCTGGCAAAGCCTTCGGCAGAGGACAGGCTCCCGTACACGGGCATTTCCAGCACCAGGTCGGCACCATTCTGCAGCGCCGCCTGGGCCCGGGCCATTTTTGGGAAAATCGCAGGTTCCCCCCGCTGGACAAAACTGCCGCTCATCAGGCACACAATGGCTGCATCCGGGCCAAATTCTTCCCGGATTTTCGCCATTTGTCTGGCATGGCCCAGGTGGAAGGGATTGTATTCGCAGATAATACCGATGGCCTCCAAGATTTTTCCTCCGATTTGAAAAAATTTTCCTGTAAGGGGTTGAGAAAACAGGAAAGATGGAATATAATATCCCCGTTATCATATCACAGCAGAATGAAAAAGAAAACATTATTTTTAGGAGGAGTATTCCGATGAACATTTTGATTATCAACGCTGGCTCTTCTTCCCTGAAGTACCAGCTGATGGACCCGGAGACCGGTGTGGTTTCTGCCAAGGGCCTGTGCGAGCGTATTTACATTGACGGCCGCCTGACCCACAAGGTTGGCGACAAGAAGGTTGTGAAGGACATCCCCATGCCCACCCACTCCGAGGCCATTCAGGCTGTTCTGCAGATCCTGGTCGACCCCGTGGACGGCGTTATTAAGTCCGTTGACGAGATCGATGCCGTGGGCCACCGGGTCCTGCACGGCGGCATGGAGTTCTCCGATTCCTGCATCATCGACGATGATGTCATCAAGGCCATCGAGAAGTGCATCCCCCTGGGACCCCTGCATAACCCCGCCAACCTGATGGGCATCCGTGCTTGCCAGGCGGTCATGCCCAACACTCCCCAGGTGGCTGTGTTCGATACCGCTTTCCACATGACCATGCCCCCCAAGGCTTACCGTTACGCCATCCCCACCGAGTACTACAAGAACGACGACATCCGCCGCTACGGCTTCCACGGCACCTCCCACAAGTATGTGGCCAAGCGTACCGCTGAGCTCATCGGCAAGAAGGAATTCAAGATGGTCAACTGCCATCTGGGCAATGGTTCCTCCCTGTCCGCCATCAAGGACGGCAAGTGCATGGATACCTCCATGGGCCTGTCTCCTCTGGCCGGTGTCCCCATGGGCACCCGTTCCGGCGACATCGACGCCTGCGTGGTGCAGTTCATCTGCAATAAGTA
>CAKTHQ010000084.1 GCA_934565415.1 uncultured Oscillospiraceae bacterium | reverse complement strand
GGGCACCCCCTCCATGCAGGAGGGGGGAAGAGCTTGCCTTCGGTGCCTACCGTTTACCCCGTCAAATCCCTATTTACCGAATAAAATGTGTCGCTACCCGGGGCTCTTTTTCCGGCAAACCGAAGCTTTCTTTGCCAAGCTGGATGCTCTTCATTAAAAACACCATGTTCCGCGCCAGGGCCCGCATGGTCTGCTTGCCCTCTTCGTCCCGGTCGGCTTCTCCGGGCAGGCGGCCGTGGATGCTGTTCCAGTACTGGCTGGAGGCTACGGGCATTCCGGAGATGGTAAAGTACTTATTCAGCTCATCAAAGGTGGCAGAGCAGCCGCCCCGCCGGGCGCAGACCACGCTGGCGCCTACCTTCATGGTCATGTCGCAGCGCTTGCTGTAGAAGAGGCGGTCCAGGAAGGAAATCAGATTCCCGTTGGCGGAGGCATAGTATACGGGGCTTGCCAGCACCAGGCCGTCGATGCTTTCCAGCTTGGGGGCCACCTCGTTGACCATATCGTCAAAAACGCATTTGCCCAGCCGGGCGCACTTGCTGCAGGCGATGCAGCCCCGGATGGCCTTATTGCCCACCTGGACGGTTTCCACCTCCACGCCGCTTTCTTTGAAAATGTTCTCCATTTCCTTTAGCGCCAGAGCGGTATTCCCGTTTGCCCGGGGGCTGCCGTTGATCATTAAGACTTTCATAACAGATACTCCTTTTCATGGATAAATATATTGGAAAATCCTTCTTTACAGCAGCGGCGCAATGACCTTTGCCACATAGCCCGTTATTTTTACGGCCAGCTTTTCCTGCCTGATTGTCTCCTCCGTTACCGTCCGGCATTTTGCCAGGGTGGCCCGGAAATCCGCCTCGATATCCGGCAGGCACCGCACCTGCCGCAGGTAGGCGGCGCACTCAAAGTGGTGGTACAGGCTCCGGTAGTCCAGGTTAATGGTGCCCACCACCGCCTCCGTATCGTCCACGGAAAAGACCTTGGCGTGGACAAAGCCCGGGGTGTACTCGTAAATTTTCACCCCGGCGGCCAAAAGGGCCTTGTAGTGGGTTTTGGCCAGGGCATAGGGGATCTTTTTATCCGGGATGCCGGGAAGGATGATTTTCACATCCACGCCTCTTTGGGCGGCAAACTTCAGGGCCGTTTCCATTTCTCCGTCCAGAATCAGGTAGGGGGTCATAATGTGTACATACCGTGTGGCCCGGTTCAGGAGGTCCATGTATACCAGTTCTCCGATCTTGTTGCCGTCCAGGGGGCAGTCCCCGTAGGGAATTACAAAGCCCTGGGTGTGTTCCGGAATGTGGGGGGCGGGGATGGCCTCCGGGAACCGGGGCTCCTTTTCGTCTACGTTCCACATTTGCAGGAACATCAGGGTAAAGCTCTCTACGGCGGCGCCCTTGAGCATAATGGCGGTGTCCTTCCAGTGGCCGAAGCGCTCTATATGATTGATGTACTCATCCGCCAGATTGACGCCGCCTGTAAAGGCGGTATCTCCGTCGATAACCAGGATTTTTCGGTGGTCCCGGTAGTTGTAGTGGGTGGAGATAATGGGAGAGATGGGGGAGAACATTTTGCACTGGATGCCCAGGGCCTCCAGCCGCTTGGGATAGTCGTAGGGCAGAGTGGTGAGCTCGCAGGTGCCGTCGTACATAAGCTTTACATCCACGCCCTGCCGGGCCTTCCGGACCAGAATTTCCAGGACCTTGCCCCACATAAGCCCTTCGTTTACAATAAAGTACTCCAGGTAGATGAATTTTTGGGCCTGCTCCAATTCCGTAAGCATCCGGGCCCATTTGTTCTCCCCCTGGGGGAAGTAGGTTACATCCGTATCCGTGTATACGGGGAAGGGGCCGCAGGAGGCAATGTAGTGGGCCAGTCTGCCCGCCTCCGGATCCGCCTGCTCCAGAAGAGCCAGGGGCTTTTCCCGCTGGGAAACCAGACCATCGGACAGGCGGCTGTTGCGCTCTACCAGGGCCTTCAGGGTTTTGCGGCCCAATTCGCTTTGGGTCCACAGGTAAAAAATACAGCCGAATACCGGAAGGACCAGAATAATGACCAGCCAGGTAACCTTAGCCGAGGGGTCCATAGAGCTGTTTACCAGGGACAGCAGGATGACAACCGTCACCAGCACGCTTCCACCGGCATAGATGAGCAGGTTGTCTTCCAGCCAGTAGAAGATACCAAACAGGGCCACGGCCTGGATGAGCATACACAGTATCAGCAGGCCCACCCGCCCAAACAGGGCATGGACCAGGCCCTGCCTGCCTTTCTTGAGTAAAATCAGGCCGTTGTCGGCAATCTCTTTCGAATGCATTCCGGTACTCCTTTCGGATGTTTTCTTACTATTATAGCCGGGATGTAGAACCATTTCAAGGGGGTTCGGGAGCAGAATCACAAATAGGGATTTGTAGGGTTAGTTGAATGGTGTCCGCCTGCGGGAAAAATCCCCATTCCCCCCTCCTGCATGGAGG
>CAKTHQ010000083.1 GCA_934565415.1 uncultured Oscillospiraceae bacterium | reverse complement strand
CCGGAACGGACTCGAACCGTCGACCTCCAGCGTGACAGGCTGGCGTGCTAACCGACTGCACCACCGGGCCAAGAACAGGGTGGATTATAACAGACATTTCCACTTTTGTCAACAAGGAAATGAATCTTTTTTCAAAATCCGCCCTATTTTGTTCTCTTCCCTCCTACCCCAATTCCTGCCGCAGCTTTTCCAAAGCTCTCTTTTCGATGCGAGATACATAGCTGCGACTGATTCCTGTCCGCTCGGCAACCTGCCGCTGTCGCAAAGGCTCCTCCCCGGACAGTCCATACCGCAATACAATCACCTGCCGTTCCTGGTCTGTCAGGCATTTTTCCACAGCCCTGTGAAGAAGTACCTCTGCCTCCTTTCCGGTGATCTCCTCCAAAAGGTCCCGATCCTCACTGATTACATCCATCAGCTGCAGCGGTGCTCCGTCCGTTCCGGTGTCGAGAAAATCCGAAAGCGATACATCCTGGGCACTTTTCTTTTGGGATCGGAAGTACATTAGTATCTCATTCTCCACACACCGCGCCGCATAAGTCGCCAGCCGCGCTCCCTTGGAAGGATCAAAGGTGGACACCGCCTTCATGAGGCCGATGGTCCCGATAGAGATCAAGTCCTCCTGGTCAGCGGTTTGGGCGTAGTATTTCTTAGACTGGTAATGCCCGCGGTGTGCTTGAGGGGTGTATAGACGGCCTCGTAGGTGCTGCCCAGCTTCAGAAAAATGTCGAGATGAATATCATCCTTGGTGCTTTCCTTCTTGACAACAACCCTATCCAGAATCGTTGCCACCAGCGCCGTATCAATGTCCCTGGTGAAGCTGAGTGCCTGGTCCAGAGCCTGACGGATGGCCGGGATGTCCAGTTCCTCAGAAGACTGATTTTCTTCTTCCTGCCGAATGGCTGTCAGCTTTCCCTGGCACTCCAAAATCTGGGCGTTAAAGGCATCGTTGCGCTCCTTGAATTCCTCCACCGTCAATGCCCCGGCGATGCTCAAATCCAGCAGCCGGTTTTTCTTTCGCTCCAAATCGTCCATCTCATTTTCCACCTGACAGCGGAGCTTCCCATAGTCCACTTCTTTGGGAATATTGGTCAGCACCGTCACAAGAGAATCAATGATTTTCTCTTTGTCCCGAACCAGCTCCTTGAAAATGTCGCTGAGAATCGCATCCAGGTCACTGCTGCGAATCTGGGGTGCCGAGCAGGCCGCCCTTCCGTGGCTGCGGTAAACCTTGCACTGCCAGACCTCCTGCTGCCCCTTTTTCGTCTGGATCACCTGCCGGTGAAAGGTGGTTCCGTGTTCCTCGCAATAGATTTTCGCGCTGTAGGGATAGCGATTGTGAAAACTGACTCCGCTGCTGTGTGACTTCATTTCTTCTCTCCTTCTCTTGTACAGGGCGTTGGCCCGATTCCACAGTTCTTCGGAAACGATAGCCGGTATAGATGGGTCCGGGTACGTTACCCACTCGCTTTCGTCCAGCAAAATATTTCGCTTGGTTCGGTAGTCCACGCTCTGGCTTTTGTTTCCGCAATACCAGCCCTTGTACTTGGGATTTTCCAGAATGTGCCGGATGGTCAGGGTGTTAAAGGCGTTTCCCTCCCGGCTGGTGTAGCCCAGCTCCATCAGCCGTTTGGAAATCGTGCGGGTTCCAAGGCGTTGGTTGCCGTAAAGATCAAAGATGATACGGATGATCTCCGCTTCCTCCTCATTGACGGTCAGAACGCAATCCTTTTTGTCGTATCCATAGAGTTTATCGTTGCCCAGCACATGGCCATTCTTGATGGCCTGCCGGAAGCCAAATTTCAGCCGCTCCGATAGCTTCCGGATTTCATCCTGGGCAACCCCCGCCATAATCACCAACCGGAACTCGCTGTCTGTGTCCAATGTGTTGATATTATCGTTCTGAAAGAACACCCCCACATTGTAATCCAGCAGCTCTTGGGTATATTTGATGCTGTCCAGGGTCGATCTGGAGAACCGGGAAATCTCCTTGGTGATGATGAAGTCGAACATCCCGGCCTTGGCATCCCGAATCATTCGGTTAAAATTGTCCCGCTTTTTCGTAGAGCCGCCGGAAATGCCCTCATCTATATACCCCGGCACAAATTTCCAATTGGGTTTGCTCTGAATCAGTTCCGTGTAATACTGCACCTGATTTTCCAGGGAATTGATCTGCTCGTCCTGGTCTGTGGATACCCGGGCATAGAAGGTCACCCGGAGGGGCAGGTCATAAAAGGACCTGCCCATGCGCATTTCAGCACGAATTTTCCGCACTTCCATATGCATCCTCCTTTCCAGCCTCATTATCCCAGAAGAAAGGTGAAAAGTCCAAGGTGCCAAGAATCTTTTCATGGGATTTGTCGTAGACCGTCCTTGAAATCAAGTCCCTTTTCAAAAGCGTCCGCAATAAAGCATCCAGAACGTCCCGCTGTACCTCATTCATCCGCACTCACCTCGAAACACCATATGTCCACCCCCG
>CAKTHQ010000082.1 GCA_934565415.1 uncultured Oscillospiraceae bacterium | reverse complement strand
CTGTAAAACTGCACCGGGTGCCATTCATCCAGGATCAGCTTTTGCCCGTTCCACAGCCGCTGGGCGAAGGTCAGATAAAAGCCCTCATCTGACCAGCAGAAGCCATATAGGGCCCGGATTGCCAAAACCGCGGCCAACAGGACCAGAGCGCTGGCACCGATTTTCTGCCCAATGTTGTTTCTTTTCAAGTCCTGCCCCCCATTGTCCGCGTTTTGACTCATTATACACCAGACGGATGGAATATTCAACCGGGACAGAGAAATAAAAAAGCGACGGTGGGAATATTAAACAAACCCTTCAATTTGACAGTTGACAGAATGCTGTCTATATTCTACAATTGACGCATAAAGAAAAGGCTCGGACTATGCAAAATTGCCCTGGCTTTTGAGAGGAGCTATTCACTATGTATCGAATTCTGGAGCTGAATCCCCAACTAAAGGACTTCGCCGGAGACATTGATCTGCGGATGCGACTGTACCAGGACACACAAAACAGGATCCTTTCAAAGGGGCAGAGTCTCAGCGATTTTGCCAGCGCTTACGAGTATTTTGGCTTTCATCATGTGGATGGAGGCTGGTACTACCGGGAATGGGCACCAAGTGCTTACCAGCTGTATCTGGCTGGGGATTTTAACGAATGGAACCCAACATCCCATCCCCTGACCCCGATTGGAAATGGCAACTGGGAAATATTTCTACCCGGTGATGATGCTCTTTGGGAGGGCTGCAAGGTCAAAACAGTGGTAGATGCCTTTATGCAGCGTTCTTGGCATATTCCGCTCTACGCCCGGAGAGTAGTCCAGCAGAAGGACAGTGTGGAGTGGGTCTGCGAGGTTACAGATGACCAAAAGACATTCCCGTGGACCGACCGTAATTTCCGTCGGGAGGATTCTCTCTTCATCTATGAGGCTCATGTGGGTATGGCACAGGAGGAGGGAAAGGTTGGTACTTATCGTGAATTTGCCGACCTTGTGCTGCCGCGCATTAAGCGGGCCGGATACAACACCATCCAGCTGATGGCCATTATGGAACACCCGTACTATGGCAGCTTTGGTTACCAGGTTGCGAACTTCTATGCTGCGTCCAGCTGGTTTGGCAAGCCCGAAGACCTGAAATACCTGGTCAACAAGGCCCATGAAATGGGTTTGTGCGTTTTGCTGGATGTGGTGCATTCTCATGCGGTAAAGAATACCTCCGAAGGTATTAATATGTTTGACGGTACCACATGGCAATTCTTCCACGATGGCAGCAAGGGAGACCATCCGGCCTGGGACACCAAGTGCTTTGATTACGGTAAAACCGGTGTTATCCACTTCCTGCTCAGCAATCTGAAATTCTGGATGACGGAATACCACTTTGACGGATTCCGGTTTGACGGTGTCACCTCTATGCTTTATCATGACCATGGCCTTGGCACTGACTTTAATTCAAACGACAAGTATTTTTCCTACAATACCCACACGGAAGCAATTACTTATCTGCAGCTGGCCAACCAGGTGATCCGTCAGGTGAACCCTATGGCAGTCACCATTGCTGAGGATATGTCCGGTATGCCTGGAATGTGCTTGCCCATTGCCGACGGCGGTATTGGCTTTGACTACCGGCTTGGCATGGGCTTACCGGATATGTGGATTCGAACCGTCAGAGACAAGCGGGATGAGGACTGGGATATTTTTGGTATGTGGTGCAATATGTGTATGCGCCGTCCGGGTGAAGACACAGTTGCCTATGTAGAAAGCCATGACCAGGCTTTGGTCGGGGATAAGACATTGATCTTCCGCCTGGCAGATGCAGCTATGTATACCGATATGGATAAGGCCACGCACAATCCGGTGATTGATCGGGCCGTTGCTCTGCACAAGATGGTACGCTTGTTCACCCTGGGAGGCGGCGGTGAGGCCTATCTCAACTTTATGGGCAACGAGTTTGGCCACCCTGAATGGATCGATTTCCCACGGGAGGGCAATGGCTGGAGCTTCCACTACTGCCGCCGTCAGTGGAGCCTGCGGGACAATGGTTACCTCAAATATCAGTGGTTGGGCGAATTCGATCAGGATATGATCGAACTGGCAAAAAAGGTCAATCTATTCCAGATGCGCTTTGGAGATTTGCGACTTAACGACAGTGAAAAGAAAATCCTGGTCTTTTACCGTCAGGGCCTGATGTTTGCCTTCAATTTTAATCCCACTCAGTCTTATACAAACGTAAAGGTCAGTCTGCCTCACATTGCAGACTATACTGTTGCTTTGAATACCGATGATCCTAAGTACGGTGGCAATGGCTTGATTGGCAATGCCCCCTACCCTGCCATTGTAGATAAAAAGGGAAATTCCCACATTTCTCTGTATCTTCCCGCCCGAACGGCTGTGGTACTAAAAGAGGGGAAAATTCGGGTATTGCCCCCTGCAGCACCGAAGAAAGGGAAAAAGAAATAATAACGCCGGATAATACCGCCGTTCCCAATTCCGGGAATGGCGGTATTCTATTTGGCGGCTTGAAGCCAAATAAACCCCCGGTTCTACCGGGGGAAATAAACACTTTAGTATATGAAAAAATAACCTC
>CAKTHQ010000081.1 GCA_934565415.1 uncultured Oscillospiraceae bacterium | reverse complement strand
AGAAGGTCTTGGTGCCGGGGCTTCCGGCGGTACCGATGTTGCGGTACCAGTCCGCGCCCTGGAGGATGATCTTGGGCACGTTGGCGTAGGTTTCTACGTTATTGAGGACGGTGGGCTTTTCCCACAGGCCCTTTTCTACGGTTCTGGGGGGCTTGACACGAGGCATACCGCGGTTGCCCTCAATGGAGGCCGTCAGTGCAGAACCTTCGCCGCAGACAAAGGCACCGGCGCCCCGGTTGATGTGCATATGGAAGGAGAAATCGCTGCCCAGGATATTGTCACCCAGCAGCCCCCGCTCTTCCAGAAGGGCAATGGCATGACGCAGGCGGGTAACGGACATTGGGTACTCTGCCCGGACATAGATGTAACCGTCGGAGGAACGGACGGCATAGGCGGCGATCATCATGCCTTCAATCAGCTTGAAGGGGTCGCCTTCCATAACGGAGCCGTCCATAAAGGCACCGGGGTCACCCTCGTCACCGTTGCAGACCACATAGCGTACAGGGTTCTTCTGGCGGGCTACCTGCTTCCATTTTTTGCCTGCAGGGAAACCGCCGCCGCCCCGGCCGCGGAGGCCGGATTTATCGATCTCTTCAATAACCTGGTCCCGATCCATCTGGAACATGGCCTTTTCCAGGGCCTTGAAGCCACCGGCAGCCAGGTACTCATCCAGAGATTCCGCATCCAGTTTGCCGCAGTTTTCCAGAACGATCCGGGTCTGTTTGGCGATAAAGGGAATCTCGGAAGGTTGGACATACTTCTTCTCCCCTTTATGATACAGCAGCCGTTCGATCACATTGTCGCTTAAAATGGTCTCTTCGTAAATATCCTTGCAGTCATCGGGCTGAACCTTGACATACTGGACCACCCGGTCCCCCTTCTGGATCCGCACCAGGGGTCCCAGCTCGCAGAAGCCCTGGCAGCCGGTTTTATGGACGCCGATCTTGGGGTCGTGCTCTTCTTTGTCATGGGGGGCAAACTCCAGCTGGACGGCGGGGTCGTCCCCGATCAGGTCCTTAAAGAGCTGATAAATCTTATTGGAACCGGTGGCAATACAGCCGGTACCGGAGCACACCAGCACCCGGCAACCGTAGCCGTTCATTTCCGCAACGGCCTTTTCCCGCTCACGGGTCAGATCTTCAATATTCTGGATCATCAGCCTTTACCTCTCAATTCCGCAATCAGGGCCAGGGCCTTTTCCGGCGTCATAGCCGGGTGGACCTGCTCGTTTACCATCATCGTAGGCGCCAAACCGCAGGCACCCAGGCAGGATACGGTTTCTACCGTAAACATCATATCATCGGTGGTATGCTTTTTCTTGCTCAGGCCCAGTTCCTTCCAGAGGGCCTCCAGCACAGGCGTAGAATGGCGCACATGGCAGGCCGTGCCGTCACAGACCTTAATGACATATTTTCCTTTGGCTTCAAAGGAGAAGTTCTCGTAGAAGGTGGCAACGCTGTATGCTTTGGTTTCGGTAATTCCAATTTGCTTGGCGATGTAGGTAAGGAGCTCTCCGGGCAGGTAGCGGTATTCCGCCTGAACATCCTGCATGACAGGGATCAAAGCCTTGGGCTCTTTTCCGTAGCGGGCGATGATCTCATCTGTCTTCCGGTAGTAGGATTCATCCAGCATATCATATTCCTCCTTTTTAATAGGCGAATTGATTATAGCAAATCAAACAGAGGATAGCAACACTTGTACCAGTTTTTTGGCAGTAATGTATATTCTCTTTTGGTAGAATTGTGAAATTCGACAAACTATTTTTATTGGTTAGCCTATGCTAATTGCTAAAATGATGAATTTCCGGAACTTTTCATTTCTATCTTGGTTGCATTTGTAAAATGTTACGGAAACCGTCCGAACCCCTTGCATCTTCCATTTAGTTATGGTAAACTGGAGCAAGAAAAAAACGGGAAGGATGATCCCCTTGAAAAAAAGCCTTTGTGTTCTGCTGACCGGTGTGGTGCTTTTGTCCTGTATTTCCGGCTGCGGCAAAAGCAAATCAGCAGTGGAAACCCAGGAGCAGACCCTGTCTCAGGTCTACACCGCACCGGATGGCGACCCAAGCAGCGTAACCTGCAAAGGCAGCTATTCCGGCGAAGCGACCCCGGAAATGATCGTTGCACAGTGCGGCTCCGAAGCGCTGACCCAAGGGATGCTGCAGGCATACTACAGTTTAGAGATCCTGAACTATCTGCACAGCGGCGCCGATCCCCTGCCGGATCCCGGGCTCCCCTACTCCCAGCAGCCCTGCGAAATTGACGACAGCGTCCATACCTGGGAGCAGTATTTCCTGAAAAAGGCCCTATCCACCTGGCACACCGCTCAGGCTCTGGCGAATACCGCCGAAGAGAAGGGGCTGCCGGTAGAAGAGGCCTATCAGCCAAACCTGGATAATTACGCGGAATATATGACCGGTATGCCCGCCACCAAGTATCTGTACCGCTACGAGCACGCCTACTCCCCCAATTCCATGCACCAGGCATTTCTGGATGGAATGGAAATTCTTCTTGCCCAGTTGGCCATGGAAAACGGCTTCTCCTCCTTAGACGACCTGGCTGTCCAGGGGCTGCAGGTCTCCAAAGAGGACCTTTTGGAAGCCGCAAAGCTTTATAATTGGGGCTATATGTACCTGACGACCATGGAAGATGACCTGCTGCCCTCCGACGAGGAAACAGACGCCTACTATCAGCAAAACCAGGGAAGTTTCCCCGGTTCCGGACGGTATGCCTCCTTCCGCCAGGTACTGCTGGAGCCGGAGACATCCGGCACGGATGCAGAATCGGACCAGGTTGAAGAAAAGGCCCAGAAGATGCTGGCCGATTGGGCCGGGAAATATCGTTCCGGCGAAGGCAGCTTTGCCAAAATGGCCTACGAATCCTCTGCGGACCTAAGCTCCAACCTGCAGGGCGGCCTCTACTGGCATATTGCGGAAGGATCCCTTATCTCCCCCCTGAATGAATGGGTCTTTGACCCCCAGCGGCAAAGCGGGGATACCACCGTCCTGCGTTCTTCCCTGGGCGTACATATCCTGTATTATGTAGAGGGAAATACCCGGAGCTACGCCGCCGCAGAGGATGCTCTGGTCCGGGAAAAGCTGGAAGGATTTATGGCGGAGTGCAAAAAGGACTATCCCATCCAGGTTCAGTATTCCGATATCGTGCTTTCCGGCGAACCGGCCAGCCAGGCAAGCTTTGGCTATACGGATATTCTCTATCCGGATGTGGCCCACGAGCGTTTCCCGGAGGTGCCCCTGTAC
>CAKTHQ010000080.1 GCA_934565415.1 uncultured Oscillospiraceae bacterium | reverse complement strand
AGCAGGTCAAAGGGGTCCTTGGCCTCCCGGTCCATTTTGTTGACAAAGGTAAAAATGGGAATGTGCCGCATGGCGCATACCTTAAAGAGCTTCCGGGTCTGGGGCTCCACGCCCTTGGCGCCGTCGATGACCATGACGGCAGAGTCTGCCGCCATCAGGGTGCGGTAGGTGTCCTCGGAGAAATCCTGGTGGCCCGGGGTATCCAGAATGTTGATGCAGTAGCCGTTGTACTGGAACTGCATGACGGAAGAGGTAACGGAAATACCACGCTGCTTTTCAATCTCCATCCAGTCGGAGGTAGCAGCCCGGGAGTTCTTCTTGCCCTTAACCACACCGGCCTGGGCAATGGCCCCGCCGTAGAGCAAAAACTTTTCCGTTAGCGTTGTTTTACCGGCATCCGGGTGAGAAATAATGGCAAAGGTACGCCGGCGCTTGATTTCATCTTCTAATTGTGACATAAATGTTAGTCCTCCATGTGTTTTATTCTTATTTCCTTCCAAAGAGGGCTAATGCGGACCGCAAAGCAGCATAGGTTCCTCCAAAAATCAGTAATCGGAATAAATCAATTTATTTTATCACATTATTTCCAGGGTTACAAGAGGATTTTCTGAAAAACCAGACGATTGCATAAGCACACAGACAAATAGGGATTTGGCAATTCCTTTTCCACATTCCCCAAATGCCTCCCCAGACAGTCGCCTTCCAAAAAACGCCGTTGCAAACCAGTGCTTACACCGGCTTGCAACGGCAATGTTTTAGGCAATATTGGGATAAATCGTCGGCTTCTCCCTGGGAATTTCCCGCCGCCTTGCCAGGGCCCAGAGGATGGTGCCCAAAATCATGATGCCCAGCAGCGACCCGGACATAACGCTGTAGGCAAATACCGCCTGATTGCCGTGGCGCTGGACATAGTATTCCATCCACCCGGCAAGCCCCAGCAGCACCCCGCAGGAAATGCAGACTGCCAGCAGGCCGGGCGTCCAGCCGTTGGCCTTTTTGTACCGGGTGGCAAATACGCCAATTGGCACAATCACAGCAGCAATGCACAATATCTGCACCACGCTGACAAAGCCGTTGCTCCGGAAGTACAGGGAATCATATCGGGTAGAATCCAGCACCGCCTGGCAGGCCCCGTAGTACAGGGCAAAGAGCCAGAACAGATCCCCTCCCCTGCGGCGGTTCTCTTTTCTCCCCCAGAAATAGAGGAAAACCAGGCCCAGGAAAATAACCCCAGTGACAATAGACTGGATACGGAAGGTAGCCAGCCGGTATTCTACCGCTCCGGTCTCCCCGTTTGTTAAAGGGCTGGCCCAAAAGGAGGCGGTTTTCAGCACCTGTCCCCGGTCCGCCGTATTGCACAGGCAGGCCAGCCGCCCCAGGCTGACAGCCCCGGCCCCCGCAATACTCATAGCATCCAGCATGGGGCCAAAATGCCGCCCTTTGCGCAAAAGGGCCAGGAGCGAAGCCGTCAGGAAGCACCCCAGAAAAGCGCCCATGAGGGCCAGCCCACCAACGGAAAGGTCTGTAAAGGCCGCCGCCAGGCTCCTGTAACTGTCTGCCCGAAAGTACCAGTGGGCAAGCCGGCTAAGCGCCAGCCCCAAGGCAATGGACAGCGGCACGGCAAAAAAGCCCCCCAAAAGGTCCTCTTCGTCCCACAGATAGAACGCCAGGAAGAGAAACACCCCCACCGCCGCAGCAAAGGCAACGATGATCGTGCTCCAATAAAATGTCATATGGCCGATGACAAAGGCAACCGTATCCATGGCTTATTCCCCCCTCGGCTTGGCCGTGGCAAAATACAAAATATCGCTGATTCGGCGTTCGCTGCCGTAGTTTACCTGATTGAAAACCTCGTTATTCATCACCACAGTGGCCGTCTGGCCCCCGTCCAGGTTGTAGGCATTGGCGCAGCCGGTGGAGGCAAAGAGCTCCGCAAACTGCTGGATGTTGGGAGTGTAGTACCCCTCCCCCTCCTGGTTGCAGGCGATAAACAGGTAGTGGAGCCTGTCCAGCTGGCCGATGCCCGCCCGGACATAGTGCTCGTCCGTCTCCCCGATCAGGTACTTGGTAATGGGGCAGACCTCCCCGTCCTTCACAAGGATGGGCCCAAAGGACAGGCTGTAGCGGATGTTGTTTTCGTCCACAAAGGCCTGCAGGCTGTCCAGATCCCCAAAGCTTTCATTCCGGGTCAGGTGCATATCTCCGTCATAGTCAAAATAGCACTGGTCCGGTAAAGACCTGCTGGCCCGGAGGGCTTTCCCCTCGATAACCACCGTGCCGTCCGGCCGATAGCCGTAGTAATCCGCGCTGCAGGCCACCACCGCATTGACGGTCTGGGCCATTTCCGAGGTGAGCATCAGCTTGCCGGAGCCGAAGCTGTCCCCGGCCAGATACCGGCGGAACTGGCTAAAATCCATCATCTTCACTTCCGCAAAGGTGACCGCCATATCGTTGATTTTTTCCTTCCAGCAGATGGCAAGCAGGGTTTCGTCCAGATAGTATTCAATATGGGTGCCGGATAGCAGGGTGTGGTCCGTTCCGAAAAAAGTCTGCTGCCCCTCCAATACATCCCCGGCCCTGTCCAGAACCTCCTGCATAGTCTGGGGGTCCTCCGCAGAACCGTAGCAGCTTGGGTCCGGTTCCGGAGCCGCCGGGGCATCCGCCGCAATCCAATAGGTCTTTTTTACGGAGGCAATGCCCTCCATGGCATCCGCCAGCCGGTTGTGGATAGCCTTCCCGAACCGCTCCGACAGTCCGGCATCCACGGTTCCCGCCTGGGCCGTCTGTCCGCTGCCGAAGGTAAACAGCAGGCCCAGGAGCCCTGCGGAGGCTGCGGTAAATACCAGACAAAGGAGGACTGCGCCAATCTTTTTTAGAATCTTCATGAGCCTCACCCCTTTTCCAGTCCACCGGAGAGCAGCCCCAGCAGCGCCTGATCCGGCCGGATCTTCCACTGCCCATCCGTATACTGCAGGTGCAGGGACAGGTTTTGTTCTCTGGTCACCACCGGCTCAGCCATAGCCTGCCGGGTGGCCTCCAGCAGCACCCAGTCGGTGAGCTCCTGCCGGTAGCTGTTGGTTTCATCGTAGATTTCCGATACATCCTCGGCACTTTCTATCCGCTGCTGCAAAATGCCGGGCACCAAGGCGCCGATTCGCTCTGTAATGGCGTTCAGATCCGGGGCGGAAACCACCGCGTCCTGCCGCAGCCCCCGGCCCGCATAGAGCTCCCCCTGGGGGGTGCAGGTCATATGGCTGTAGTAATAATTCCAAAGCAGCCAGGCTGGGTCCGTTTCGTTTTCCGCAGGACCGGAAAGCTTAGGCGTTCCCAAAAGCTTCTCCCCGGCAAGATCCAGTTCCCCCCGGGAAATGTCCTGCAAAAAGGCCGCCGCCGTCTCCCCCGCCGCCGGGTCCAGCTCCAGGATCACCGGCTCCCGTCCCGGAGCATCCGTCGCAAGCCATGCGGTAAAGCCTCCCAATGCCAGCCCCAATGTCAAACAGAGGGCGGAAAAAAATCTATAACCTTTCAATTTCGTTCCTCCAAGATATGCAGTTCTCCAACGATGGAATAGTGCAATAGCTGTGCTTTATTATACACGGCTTTCCGCCCTTGGTCAACATAATTATGTTGAAATACCGCCGTTGCGCAGATTAAGATTTCATGAAGGCGAACAACAGGGGGATTCCGCAAATAGGGATTTGTAGGGTTAGTTGAATGGTGTCCGCCTGCGGGAAAAATCCCCATTTCCCCCTCCTGCATGGAGGGGGTGGCCCGCAGGCCGGGGGTGGAGGGGACCCCTACCGAAAACAGATAGGTATATT
>CAKTHQ010000079.1 GCA_934565415.1 uncultured Oscillospiraceae bacterium | reverse complement strand
CTCAATATACCTATCTGTTTTCGGTAGGGATCCCCTCCACCCCCGGCCTGCGGGCCACCCCCTCCATGCAGGAGGGGAAATGGGGATTTTTCCCGCAGGCGGACACCATTCAACTAACCCTACAAATCCTTAGTTACCAGTTCCTTTTTATGTTTTCGTTCACGAAACAGCCCATTTCGCATTGCGAATTTCGCATTTTTATAGTATACTATAAGCTCAAAAAAACAGAAGGAGCCAAGCCTATGATCGTTTCTCTGCCGGATATGCTGGATGCCCGGGAGCGGAGGGCCAATAAGCAGCGGGAGCTGCTGGAAAAGTATAAAAAGCCCATGATTTCCTTTACCATGAATATCGCCGGGCCTGTCAAGGATACGCCCCTCATCCGGCGGGGGTTTGAAATTGGCCTGCGGGATCTGGAGCGGCTGCTGGCTGTGGAAGCGCTGCCCTGTATCCATCGGGAGGTGATCCGGGAGGTGACCGGCTGCGAGGCGGTGCTGGTGCTGGATGGAGCCCCGGAGAAGATCAAGGATTTGACTGCCTCTCTGGAGGAGACGACCCCGCTGGGGCGGCTGTATGATATGGATGTGCTGGATGAAAGCGGCGAAAAGCTCCAGCGGCGCAGTCCCAGGCGGTGCCTCATCTGCGGGGAGATTGCCCAGGTGTGTGCCCGGAGCCGGACCCACAGCGTACCCCAGCTCCAGGAACGAACCAGGGAAATTCTGACCCAGGCGGTCCGGGAGGAAGACAGCCGGTTTATTTCCAAATTGGCGCAGCAGGCGCTGTTGTACGAAGTAGCCGTGACCCCCAAGCCGGGGCTTGTGGATCGGGAGAACAACGGCAGCCATCGGGACATGGACTTTTTCACCTTCCTGCGCAGTGCCCTGAGTTTGGGGGACTACTTTGAAAAGTGCGCGTCCATCGGTATGGGAACAAAAGAGGAAGTACCGGAAGAGACCTTTGCCCGGCTCCGCTTCCAGGGCAAGCAAGCGGAAGGGAATATGCTGGCGGCTACCGGCGGCGTAAATACCCATAAAGGGGCTATTTTCTCCCTTGGCATCCTCTGCGGGGCCCTGGGGCGGCTGGACAGGGAAGACTGGGGGAACCCGGAGAAGATATTAAATACCTGCGCCCAGATGACCAAGGACCTGCTAAAGACGGACTTTGGGCACCTGCAGCCCGGGCCGGGGGAGACGGCAGGCCAGAAGCTCTACCTGGACCTGGGCATTACCGGGGTCCGGGGCCAGGCCGCCGCCGGGTTCCCGGAGGTGAAAAACATCGGCCTTCCCAAGCTGGAAGCGGGGCTGAAAGCAGGTCTGAGTCTCAACGATGCCGCCTGTGCTGCGCTGATGGCTTTGATTACCGATACCGTAGATACCAATATGATCCACCGGGGTGGGCGTGAAACCCAAAGAAATGTGTCCGCTGCCATTGGGGAGGAGCTGAAGCGTCAGCCCTTCCCGGAAAAGGCAGCTCTGGAGAGCTGGAACGAGAAGTTTGTAGAAAAGAATCTTTCCCCCGGGGGCTGCGCCGACCTGCTGGCCATGACCCTGATGCTGTATTTTTTAAAGGAGGATGCCCGTGAGTGAATACGCCATTACCCAGATTTTCCCCAGTGACAAAGCCGGGCTAAAACAGGTGGATGCCCTGCTGCACCGGGAGGGCATCACCCGGGACGGAAACCTGGACTATACCTGCGCCATGGTAGACGGGGATGGGGAGATCATCGCCACCGGCAGCTGCTTCCAAAACACCCTGCGGTGCTTTGCCGTCAGCTCGGACCACCAGGGAGAGGGCCTGTTAAATCAGATCGTCTCTCATCTGCTGGAATACCAGCTGGGCCGGGGGAACAGTCATTTGTTTTTGTATACCAAGGTGAAATCCGCCAGGTTCTTTGAAAGCCTGGGCTTTTACGAAATCGCCCGGGTGGAGGGAACTCTGGTATTTATGGAAAACCGGCGGACGGGCTTCCCAAATTATCTGAAAGCATTGGAAAAAACCGCCCGGCCCGGGGCATCCGCTGCCATTGTCATGAACGCCAACCCCTTTACCCTGGGTCACCGGTACCTGGTAGAGACGGCGGCGGCAAAGTGCGATACCCTGCACCTGTTCGTTCTCAGCGAGGATGCCAGCCTGGTGCCCTTTAAAGTCCGGAAGGAACTGGTACGGCAGGGGACCGTGGACCTTCCCAACGTAGTTCTCCACGATTCCGGCCCCTATATCATCAGCAACGCCACCTTCCCCAGCTATTTTTTAAAGGATGAGGCAGCGGTGATTGAGGGCCACGCCAAACTGGACCTGGCGGTGTTTACCCGCATTGCCAAGGCCTTGAATGTAACTACCCGCTTTGTAGGGGAGGAGCCCAACAGCCAGGTAACTGGCATTTACAATTCCATCATGGCCCGGGAGCTGCCGGGGCAGGGCATCGCCTGTAATATTATTCCCAGATTGCAGGAAGCGGGCAAGCCCATCAGCGCCTCCACCGTCCGTACCGCCCTGCGGGACGGGGACTGGGAGACGCTGAAAACCCTGGTGCCCCAAACCACCTACGACTATTTCCGCTCCAAGGATGCCGCCCCCGTGCTGGCCGCCATCCGCAGGGCGGAGAATGTGGTACATTATTGAATACCTGTTATTGCGCAAAGATAAGGATACGATCCATGAAAAACGAAAAACTCAAAAAAATCTGGGAGATGTTTACCTACTTCTTCCATATCAGCTGGTTTACCTTTGGCGGGGGCTGGAGCATTGTGGCCCAGATGCAGAAGGACTATGTAGACGAAAAGAAAGAACTAACCTCCGAAGAGCTCCTGGACATTGTCAGTGTGGGCCGGAGCCTGCCGGGAACCATGATCGGCAACGTGGCCTATCTCTTTGGCTACCGTCAGGCGGGTGCCCTGGGCGGCGTGGTGGCTGTAGTGGGTATGGTGCTGCCGCCTATGCTCATCCTCTCCGTGCTGACATACTGCTATGTGATGTTCAAGGACAATGTGTGGGTTGCCAAGCTGCTGAATGGCGTTCGGGCGGCAGTGGTGCCGATCATTCTGTCCGCGGCATTGAAGCTTAGAAACGGCGCTTTCCCAAATAAAATTTGCTATGCCCTTTGCATCGGTGGCTGCATCCTGAACGTGGTGTTCGGCGTGAACTGTGTGCTGGTAATCCTTCTGGGTGTGCTGGCCGGGATTCTCATGGGCAAAAAGAAGGAGGCGGAAGCATGATTGAAACACTATTGCAGCTTTTCTGGAGCTTCTGCCAGATTGGTTATACCAGCTTCGGCGGTATGTCCATGGTGCCGCTGATCAACGACGAGATGGTCAGCCACGGCTGGATGACCGCCTCCGAGGTCTCAGACATTGTGGCCATTGCCGAAATGACCCCCGGCCCCATCGGCCTGAACTGCGCCACCTTCGCCGGTATGCGGGTAGCCGGAATTCTGGGCTCCGTCATATCTGTGTTGGGCGTACTCATGCCCACTTTTACCATTTGCGCCGTGGCCGCCGTGTTCTTCCAGAAGTTCAAGGACAGCAAGCTCTTAAAGAACATTATGGTGGGCGTCCGCCCCACAGCCCTGGGCATCATCTTCGCCGTGATGATCTCCCTGAGCATGACGAACTACCTGGTAGCAGGAAGTGTGTCCATTAAGGCCATTGCCGTGGGCCTCACCGCCCTGTTCCTTCTCACCAAAGGCAAGTGGAGCGTCCCTAAGGTCATCGTCCTGTCCGCCCTGCTGGGATTGCTGATTTAATAAAGGACAAAAAAATCCTTGCTGACGCAAGGAAAAATCGTTCTTTCTCCCGCCGCAGTCGGATTTCACCCCGAAGGGATTTTACCCACGACAGTGGATTTCACCCGCCTGCAGGGCGGATTTCGCTGGGGCCTCTGCAAAAAATGCAGAGGCCCCCAAAGGCGTTACCGTTCGCTGGGTCCGCCGTCATATTCGTCGAAGATCAGATCATCCAGATCTGCCGGCGTAAAAACCTGGGAATACATTGCGCTTTACTCCTTTCTCAAAAGTCTACTCAGCATTATATTCCAGCGTACCTGAAAAATGTGACGATTTTTCTTGACAAGTATGAATTTTCTGAGTAAAATATCTGCGTCTTGAATACGCCCCAATAGCTCAGCTGGATAGAGCGTCCGCCTCCTAAGCGGCAGATTGTTCGATTCCTTCGAGCAGTGAAAATTGCATAAATCTTAAAAATGTCTCAGTAGCTC
>CAKTHQ010000078.1 GCA_934565415.1 uncultured Oscillospiraceae bacterium | reverse complement strand
GACTTCAATGCCCCCCTTGAGCCGCATTCTTTCGTTCTTTCTTGGCGGCACAAGAAAGAACCCCCCGGAGGGTCCTGCGCCAAAGGGCTGCAAAAAGGACGCACCTTCAAACCCAGTGCGTCCTTCGATAGGCAGTTACGGTATGGCCCCTTACCCCGCCAGAACCTCCGCCTTTACCACCCCGTGGGTGTTGTTCAGCTTCTGGATCAGGTCCTCCAGCGGCAGATTCAGGTCCATGGTCTCTGCGGAAATGGTCACCACCGCGGTGCCGTTGGTGGGAACGATGGAATTGATGGTGATGATATTGGCATGGGCCTCGGCAAACACCAATAGAATTTCAGAGAGCAGTCCCGGCTCGTCGTGTAACAGGAGCTGGAAGGTGATGATGCGGCCCATCATCATGTTCTGGAAGGGCATAACGGCATCCCGGTACTTATAAAACGCGCTGCGGCTGATGTCGGTCATCCGGGTGGCTTCGTTGACCGTGCTGGCTTCGCCGGTAGAGAGCAGCCGCTTGGTCTCCGCCACCTTCAGGAATACCTCCGGCAGTGCGGAAGCTTCTACGATGTAATACTGTGGTTTGTTGGACATAAATGGCCTCCTGTATTTGTTTGCGCTCACATGGCGCACAACTGTTCATGATTCGATAACATTGTACCATAGATTCAAGAAAAAGCAATAGCATCCGGGAAATAATAAGGAGAACTTAGCTATGTCTGCATCCGCCAAACGCTGTATCCATTTTACCCTGGCTCTTTTGGGGCTGTGGCTGGGGCTGAAGCTGCTGCTTCCGCTGCTTTTGCCCTTTCTTCTGGGAACGCTCCTTGCCCTGGGGGCGGACAGGCCCGCCGCCTTTCTCTGCCAAAGGGGGCGGCTTCCCCGGTCTCTGGCCGCGGGCATCGCCGTTGGCGGGGAGATTGCGGGGCTGGGGCTGCTGCTGCTTATTCTGGCGGGGCTGCTGGTATCCCGGATCGGGAGCCTCCCCCAGGCGCTGCCCAGTATTCTGGATACCGCCCAGTCCGGCATCGCCTTTCTGGAGGGGAAGCTGCTCCTGTTGAGCCCTTCCCTGCCGGACGGACTGGAAAGCACCTATCGCCAGGGCGTGCAGGAGCTGTTTTCCGGCGGGGCGGAACTGCTGGCCCGGCTCAGCCGCTTCGCCCTGGGTACCGCCGGGGCCGCCCTGACCCGTCTGCCCGGCCAGGCCCTCACCCTGGGCACCGCGATCCTGTCCGGCTTTCTCATCTGTGCCAAGCTGCCCGTCCTCCGGGAAGAGATGCCAAAGCTTTTCCGCGGCAGGCAGGCGGAAGCCCTCCTCCGGGGGATGAACCGGCTGCGCTCCGCGGGAAAAATGTGGCTTGTCTCCCAGGCAAAGCTCCTGGGCGTCACCTTCTGCATTCTTTTTTCCGGCTTCTGCCTGCTGCGGACCCCTTACCCCCTGCTGCTGGCCCTGCTCGCAGCCCTGGTGGATGCCCTGCCGGTTCTGGGCACCGGGTGTATCCTGCTTCCCTGGGCAATTGTCTGCTTTTTAAACGGCGCCGGAGCCCGGGGGCTGGGGCTTCTGGGCCTGTATATCACCGCCGCCCTGACAAGGTCCGTCCTGGAGCCCAAGCTCGTTGGCAGCCACCTGGGGCTGGACCCGCTGGTAACCCTCATTGCCATGTACTCCGGCCTGCGGCTGTGGGGACTTATGGGAATGCTCCTTTTGCCCATGGTCACCGCCGCGGTTTTCCGGGTTCTGCCGGAGGCAAAAACGTAATTTTTTTCTTTTTTTCAATTTCCGTATTCACTTTCCTATTGTGCAGCCGCCGCATTTTTGATATAATGTAGAGAAAATGTTTTAAATGGATGTGTATAGATTTGAAATACGGAATTTGGAATGCAAAAGAGCCCCCGGCCCGCAGTGTCAATGCGCTGGTTTCCGGTGGGTTCTCGCCCCTGTGCAGCATGGTGCTGGCCGCCCGGGGCATGGAGGACCCAAAGAAGGCAAAGGCCTTTCTGGATTGCAATCAGCCCATGCCGGACCCCTATCTTTTAACGGACATGGCCCTGGCCGCCGGGCGGGTGGCCGCCGCCATGAGCCGGGGGGAGAAAATCGCCGTCTTCGGAGACTACGATGTGGACGGCATTACCGCCACCTGCTTACTGACGGATTTCTTGCGCAAACAGGGCGCCGATGTGTTAAGCTATATTCCCGGCCGGCTGGAGGAGGGCTACGGCCTGAATCCCATTGCCCTGAAGCAGCTGAAAAGCGAAGGCGTGAAGCTCATCATTACCGTGGACTGCGGCATTACCGCCATAGAGGAAGCGAAGCTCTGCAGGGAGCTGGGAATGGACCTGGTGATTACCGACCACCACGAATGCAAGGATGCCCTGCCGGAGGCCGTGGCCGTAGTGGACCCCCACCGGCCGGACGGGGGCTACCCCCACAAAAATCTTTCCGGCGTGGCCGTGGCCTTTAAGCTGGCCTGTGCCCTGTCCGGGGACGCGGAGGCCGTGCTTTCGGAGTACGCCGATATGGTGTGCCTGGGTACCGTGGCCGATGTAATTCCCCTGGTAGACGAAAACCGGGTGTTTGTCTCCCGGGGCCTCAAGTCCCTGTGTGCCACCCGCCGCCCCGGGCTGGCGGCCCTGATTGCCGAGTGCGGCTGCGACCCGAAAAGCATCGGTGCCACCACCATCGGCTTTATGCTGGCCCCCCGGATCAATGCCGCCGGGCGCATGGGCCAGGTGGACCTGGCCGTGGACCTGTTCCTGACCCAGGACCCGAGCCACGCCAGAGAGGTTGCCGCCCGGCTGTGCGAGCTGAACCGGCAGCGGCAGCAGATTGAATCCGACATCTATTCCGCCGCCATCTCCATGCTCCCGGAGGGCGCTCCCCCGGAGGCAATCGTCCTGGCGGACGAAAACTGGCACCAGGGAGTCGTGGGCATCGTGGCCAGCCGGATTTCCGAGGAGTATGCCTGCCCCGCCTTCCTCATCTGCCTGGATGGGGACCATGGCAAGGCCAGCTCCCGGAGCCACGGCGGCTTTAACCTGTTTGCCTCCTTAACGGAGCTTTCCCCGCTGCTTGAAAGCTACGGCGGCCACGAGCTGGCGGCGGGCTTTACCATCCGGCGGGAAAACATTCCGGAATTCCGGAAGAAAATATGTGCTATGGCTGCAGAATACTATTCCGACGACAGTCACCGCACCACCCTGGACCTGGACTGTGCCATCACCCCGGAGATGCTGACCATTCCGGAAATCGAATCCCTCCAGACCCTGGAGCCCTGCGGCAGCGGCTGCCCCAAGCCGGTGCTGATGATGCAGGGGCTGACCATTGAGCGAATCCAGAGCGTTGGCGGCGGCCGCCATATGCGCCTGCGGCTTAAAAAGGGCAAGACCTGCATGAACGCCATTTTCTTTTCCGCCACCCCGGAATCCGCCTCGGTGCAGCCGGGAGACGCGGTGGATGTGGCCTTTATGCCCCAGGTAAACGAGTACCGGGGGGAGCGGACGGTCCAGCTGAACCTGGTGGACATCCGTCCCAGCTGTACCGCCCCCTGCTCTATGGAATCCGGCCACTACCGGGCCATGCGTCAGGGAGCGCTTACCCGGGAGGCCGCCGCGTTTTTGCTCCCCACCCGGGCTACCCTGGCCTGCGTGTGGCGGTACCTGGCCGCCGTTCCCGGCGGCAGCCTGCAGGAAAGCCCCCTGTGCCTGTGCCGGAAAATCGTCCGGCACTCCGGCAGTGAGCTGAGCCTGGAAAAGCTCCTTACCTGCCTGGATATTTTCCGGGATGTGGGACTGCTGGAGGAAAAGCGGATCCATCTGACACTCTCCATCCGCCTCAATACCGTCTCCGGCAAGGCCGACCTGAACCAAAGCGAAACCATGCGCAAACTCCTCCAAGCGAAAGAGAGCTGACATAGATATGGAAACCTTTGAAGAACACTATAATTCCATGATGGATACCATCCGCAAGCGGATGCCCGGGGCAGACCTGGCGCTGGTGGACAAGGCCGTGGATTATGCCAATAAAAAACACGCCGCCCAGAAGCGGAAGGACGGCTCCCCCTACATCATTCACCCCCTGTCCGTGGCCCAGATCGTCACGGAAATGGGCCTGGATATGGACGCCATCTTAGGCGCTTTGCTCCACGATACCATCGAGGACACGGATACCTCCCACGAGGACATCGAAAAGCTCTTTGGCCCCACGGTGGCAGAGCTTGTGGAGGGCGTTACCAAGCTGACCCGGGCCGACTTTTCCTCCCGGGAGCAGGCCCAGATGGAGAACCTGCGGAAGATGTTCATGGCCATGAGCAAGGACATCCGGGTGGTGCTCATCAAGATCGCCGACCGGCTCCACAACAT
>CAKTHQ010000077.1 GCA_934565415.1 uncultured Oscillospiraceae bacterium | reverse complement strand
TGCCTCTGTAGCTCAGTAGGTAGAGCAGCGGACTGAAAATCCGCGTGTCGTTGGTTCGATTCCGACCGGAGGCACCAGACATCCTTCCGAGATGTGACCCGTCCCGGAAGGATTTATGCGGGTGTAGCTCATCCGGTAGAGCGCCACCTTGCCAAGGTGGAGGTAGCGAGTTCGAGCCTCGTCACCCGCTCCAATAGAGTCCCTTGCCCAATCGGGCGGGGGATTTTTTATGTCCGGCGCTCAAAAGCCGCCTCCTGCGAAGCATACAGGAGGCGGCTTTTCAAGCATTTTTTGCTTAGTCGGCAGACTGCAAGCACATCCGCCCTTTGAAAGTCAGAGTTATGCTACATCTGGAAAATATTCCCCAGCACGGCACCTTGGTTGGTTTCCGGGGGCTTTAGAGAATTGTAGGCCAGAGCATAGGTGACTTCCAGTTTGGCGCGGAAGAAATAGATAACGGCAAAGTCTGCGGCGGTGGACAGCAGAAAGAAAAGGACGGAAGCGAAATTATCCGAAATAGGCAGGGTCACGCCGATGAGCTCCAGAAGCACAATGCCGTAGGACAGCAGGGTAGACAGAATAATCAGCCCATAGAACCACCAGAAGCTCAGGTCCAGCTTGAACATAGCCATTCGGTTGTTCCGCATCATCAGCTTGCTCTGCCGGATGGCGTACATTGCACCGGCCTCCGGATGGTCCAGGAGCACATAGTCCGTCAGCCGGAGCCGATACAGAATGGGTACTACAAAAACAGCCATAATAATCAGGAAAATTACGGAAATGGGCAGCATCGCATCATATACCGCATCCATAACACCGGCATCCAAAACGGCACCAACGGCCCCGGTGCCTTCATTTAAAATGCTTCCGCCGGACAGCACGGGCTGCAGCGTCTCCAGCAGGCTGTCAGATAAGGGGGACAGGGTGTAAATGGTGGTGGCCAGGTAGGTAGCGCCAATGGATAGCCCTGCCAGAATCAGGCCCTTCAGCATCGTCAGCCGCAGCAGGGGCCAGAACCGCTCGAAGCCCGTCCGCAGGGCATTGGGGGAAGTGTATTGCCCCCGGCTGATCCGAAGCATTCCACCCAGATACCCAAAGCCAAGGCACATAGAGAGGACAAAGCTGATAATGGGCAGGATACTGGACAGGGCAGACAGGAAGGAGCGAAGCCCGATGGTGGACAGCCCGCCGGTTTGGGGAATTTGGCTGGAAATCAAAAGATCCAGCGCCATGAAAATAACACTAACACCGCAGATTGCCCCGGCATAACAGAGGGAGAGCTTTTTTCCCTGAGATGATTTTTCCAATTGAGCCTGGGCCTGCCGCTTTAGTTCTTGGTTTTGCATCATTTTTTCAGAAACCTCCAGTCTTTCTATATAGTTATAAACCATTCATCAGGAAATAGCAAATGATTTTTTTTGTGAGGGTAGCTTTTTTGTGCGGATTTTGGTAGAATAACCGCAAAGAGCAAGGCGGTGAGAAAAATGGAGCTGGGAGAAAAAATTTTGAAGGCACGGCTGAAGGCAGGCCTTTCTCAGAGACAGGTCTGCGGAGAGGTGATTACCCGGAATATGCTGTCCCGGATTGAACACGGTGCAGCGAAGCCGTCCATGAAGACGCTGCAATACTTAGCTGGGGTTCTTGGGAAACCGGTGGGGTATTTCCTGGGTGAGGTGGAGGAATCCGGCAATACGGAAGTAATGGCCCATGCCCGGGAAAGCTTTGCCCAGGGGAGGTATGCTCTGGTGCTGCAAACATTGGAGGATTACCGGGCACCGGACCCCGCATTTGATTGGGAGAGGGGAATATTGGGCTTTTTAAGCTGCCTTCTCGGAGCAGAAAATGCCGCAAAAGAGGGCCGGGAGCCGGTGAAAAAGAAATTCCTGAATCAATCGGAACGGTTTTCCGGCCCCTATGTGGCAGCTCCTTTGCTGGAATATCGGGATGCCCTGCGTAAAGAAAAAAAGACCGGGCGGGTTTTAAACCTGGATGATGCCTTGCTCCAAAAGGCAAAGGATTCCCTGGAGGCCGGAAATATGGATCGGGCAGTGAAGCTGCTGGAGGCTGTAGAAATGCCAAATCAGGAATGGTACTACCTTCGGGGCAGTGCCGCCATGGACCAGGGGGACTATGAAAAGGCCGAACAATACCTGGAACAGGGGGAGCCAAAGGTCTGCCTGCCATTGTTAGAGGAATGCAGCCGGATTCAGGGGAACTTTGAAAAGGCTTATTATTACGCTTGCCGCCGCCGGGGAGAGGAATAATGTTCCCCATCAACCTTCACAAATATGTACAATGCAGTTGGCTTATGCTAACTGCATTTTTGTTAGCATAGACAAACTTTCTGGAATCCTCCAAAACCCAGTTGACAAGTAGGGGGGTAGGGAGTATACTCTTTACCAGTTAGCGAGAGCTAATTAAATTTTAGCGCGAAAGTTAGCTGAAACTAATTAGCGGATGCAAACAGACACAGCACATGAAAGAGGGGAAAGCGATGATGCCGCTGACATTTGCGGATAACGACTCGGTAAATATCATTCGCCGGGTGGGCGGAAGCCCGGAAGTGAAGAAGCACCTGGAAAACCTGGGCTTCGTTGTCGGTGGAAACGTACAGATCATCAACCGCCTGGGCGGGAACGTGATCGTCAATGTCAAGGAATCCCGCGTGGCCATCAGTGAAGAAATGGCCCGCAAAATCATGGTTTGAGGAGGAAGCACTATGAAAACGTTACGGGAAGTGGCCATCGGTGATACCGTTACCGTGGTCAAGATCCACGGAGAAGGGGCCGTCCGGCGCAGAATTATGGATATGGGCATCACCAAGGGCGTGTCCGTCACGGTTCGGAAGGTCGCCCCTTTGGGTGACCCCATTCAGCTGAATGTAAGAGGCTACGAGCTCTCCATCCGGAAAGCGGATGCGGAAATGGTAGAAGTTCAGTAAGGAAAGGAAGACTTGGAAATGGAAACGAAGACCATTCGGATCGCTCTGGCCGGTAACCCCAACTGCGGCAAGACGACCCTGTTTAATGCCCTCACCGGCTCCAATCAGTTCGTCGGCAACTGGCCCGGCGTTACCGTGGAGAAGAAGGAAGGCAAGCTCAAGAAGCACGACGATGTGATCATCACGGACCTGCCCGGTATTTATTCCCTGTCCCCCTACACCCTGGAAGAGGTGGTGGCCCGGAACTACCTGATCGGCGAGCGTCCCGACGCAATCCTGAACATCATCGACGGCACCAACCTGGAGCGGAACCTGTACCTGACCACTCAGCTGACCGAGCTGGGTATCCCTGTGGTGGTGGCCATCAATATGATGGATCTGGTCAAGAAGAACGGGGACCAGATCAACATCCAGGAGCTCCACCGTCAGCTGGGCTGCAAGGTGGTAGAGATCTCCGCCCTGAAGGGCACTGGTGTCATGGAAGCTGCGGAAGTGGCTATCAAGGCAGCATCCGGCCCCAAGACCGTGCCGATGCACACCTTCTCCGGCCCTGTGGAGCACGCCATTGCCCACATCGAAGAGGCGGTCCTGCACACCATGCCCGAGGAGCAGCAGCGCTGGTATGCCATCAAGATCTTCGAGCGTGACGAGAAGGTCCTGGCCGAGCTGAACATCCCCCAGGATACCATGGCTCATATCGAGCAGGACATTCAGGCGGCGGAAAAAGAGAACGACGACGATGCCGAGTCCATCATTACCGGCGAGCGTTATGTCTACATTGCCTCCATCATCAAGTCCTGCTACAAGAAGAAGAGCGCCGGCAGCCTGACCACCTCCGATAAGATCGATAAGATCGTCACCAACCGCTGGCTGGGTCTGCCCATCTTCGCTGTGGTCATGTACCTGGTTTACTACATCGCCATGATCGCCGTTGGTACCCCCGCTACCGACTGGGCCAACGACGGCCTGTTCGGCGACGGCTACCACCTGTTTGGTATCGGCACCGCCGCTTACGAGGAGGCTGCCGAGGAGTACGGCGATACCAACGAGATTGTTGCCGCTCTGGTTTCCGAGTACGGCGACGAAAATATGGAAGCCACTCTGGACGCCGAAAGCGAGGACTACGATGAGGCCGCTGCCGCCCAGGCCATTGAGACCCTGCGCGCCGCTGTCCCTGCAGGCGCTTCCATCGACTATGAGCTGGAAGACGAAGAGACCCTGGCTGTCTCCACTGAAACTGCCGACTACGAGGCTATTCAGGCTGCTCTGGATGCCTATGGCACCGAGCCTGATCCCGCCGATTATGGCGTGTGGGTCCCCGGTGTGCCTGTGCTGGTTGGCAATCTCCTGGACAGCCTGAACTGTGCCGATTGGCTCTCCGGCCTGATTAACGACGGTATCGTTGCTGGTGTTGGCGCCGTCCTGGGCTTCGTTCCCCAGATGCTGGTGCTGTTCTTCCTGCTGGCCATTTTGGAGGCCTGCGGCTATATGTCCCGTATCGCCTTCGTTCTGGACCGGATCTTCCGCCGCTTCGGCCTGTCCGGTAAGTCCTTCATCCCCATGCTGGTTGGCGTTGGCTGCGGCGTGCCCGGTATCATGGCCTCCCGTACCATCGAAAACGAGCGTGACCGCCGTATGACCATTATGACCACCACCTTCATCCCCTGCGGCGCCAAGGTGCCCTTCATCGCTATGATTGCCGGCGCTATCTTCGGAGG
>CAKTHQ010000076.1 GCA_934565415.1 uncultured Oscillospiraceae bacterium | reverse complement strand
GTGGAGGGGGTGCCCGCCGCAGCGGGCGGGGGTGGAGGGGACCCGGTATAGCTATTATTTTGCACTAGGGTAACGAGTATTTTTCCTGGATATACCCCTATTTTTTAACAAACCAATCTAAAACCGAACCGGGTCCCCTCCACCCCCGGCCTGCGGGCCACCCCCTCCATGCAGGAGAGGGAAAGGTACTCAGAGGTGGCGGGCCTTGTACGCTCAACCGGGGGATTGTCCCACAAGGGGATTTCCTTCGGTCACCACACCAGTGTGCGCACTACTCCGCGCTAAGAGCCGCCTACGGCGGTTGCGCTATGTACACGCCTGCGGGCGTAGTGCCCCACAATGACATTCTACGCATACTCATACATCCTAATATTACCACAAAATTGTAAATAAAGAAAGAACTTTTTTTCTGCCCCTTGCTTTTTTTCACAAGTGCGCTATAATATTAGCACTCAGATGAATCGAGTGCTAAGTACACTCCGGAAAGGAAGCCATTGACTTATGGAAAAGAAACAGTTTAAAGCAGAATCCCAGCGGCTGCTGGACCTGATGATTAATTCTATCTATACACACCGGGAAATCTTCCTGCGGGAGATTATCTCCAATGCCTCCGACGCCATCGATAAGCTGGCCTATACCGCTTTGACCGACGAAAAGGTAGGCATTTCCCGGGACCAGTTCGCCATCACCATCACCCGGGATAAGGAAAACCGGACCCTCACCGTATCCGATAACGGCATCGGCATGAGCAAGGAGGAGATGGAAGAGAACCTGGGTACCATCGCCAAGTCCGGCTCTCTGGGCTTTAAGCAGGCCATTGAGAAGAAGGAGGACATCGATATCATCGGCCAGTTTGGCGTGGGCTTCTACTCCGCCTTTATGGTGGCCTCTCAGGTGACGGTAATTTCCAGAAAGTACGGCTCTGACAAGGCCTATAAGTGGGTATCCGACGGCGCCGACGGCTACACCATCGAGGAAGCGGAGCGGGAGGCCCCCGGTACCGATGTAATCATGGTTCTGAAGGCCGATACCGAGGAGGATACCTACAACCAGTACCTGGAAGAGTACGAAATCCGGAACCTGGTTACCAAGTATTCCGACTACATCCGCTACCCCATCCGCATGGGGGTAGAGAAGTCCCGGAAGAAGGAGGATTCTCCGGAGGACAAGCCCGAGTATGAGTCCTATACCGAGGTCGTCACCCTGAACTCCATGGTGCCTATCTGGCAGAAGAACAAGAAGGATGTTACCGAAGAGGAGTACAACGCCTTCTATCAGGATAAGTTCTACGATTACAACAAGCCTCTGAAGGTGATTCATTTCAGCGCCGAGGGCCAGGTGAGCTTCAAGGCTCTGCTGTACATCCCCTCCAAGGCCCCCTATGATTTCTACACCAAGGACTTTAAGCGGGGACTGCAGCTGTATTCCAGCGGCGTCATGATTATGGAAAACTGTGAGGATCTGCTGCCCGAGCACTTCCGCTTCGTCCGCGGCGTGGTAGACAGCCAGGACCTGTCCCTGAACATCAGCCGGGAAATGCTGCAGCATAACCGCCAGCTGACCATCATCGCCCGGAACATCGAAAAGAAGATCAAGAGCGAGCTCAAGTCCCTGATGGATTCCGACCGCAGTAAGTACGAGGAGTTCTATGCCGCCTTCGGACGTCAGCTGAAGTACGGTACCGTGTCCGACTACGGTGCTCATAAGGACAGTTGCCAGGACCTGCTGCTGTTCTACAGCCACAAGCAGAATAAACTCATTTCCCTGAAGGAATATGTGGATGCCATGCCCGAGGGCCAGGAGAAGATCTACTTTGCTCCCGGCGAAAATAAGGACCTGCTTGCCAAGCTGCCCCAGGTAAGTCTGCTGGACGGCAAGGGCTACGACACTCTGCTCTTTACCGAGGATGTGGACGAATTTGTGCCCCAGACCCTGATGACCTATCAGGAGAAGAGCTTCTGCAATGTGTCCACCGACGACCTGGGCCTTCAGTCCGAGGAGGAAAAGAAGGCCGCCGAAGCCGAGGCCGAGGAGAAGAAGGGCTTTTTGACCTTCGTAAAGGAGAGCCTGGGCGACCAGGTAAAGGAGGTCAAGCTCAATAAGAACCTGGGCGCTTACCCCGCCGCCATGGTCCCCGAGGCCGGTATGAGCTTTGAGATGGAGAAGTACATGAAGCGGGTGAACCCGGAGTTCGCTTTCCCCTCCTCCCGTGTGCTGGAGCTGAACCCGGACCACGACACCGTCAAGCAGCTCCAGGAGCTGATGACCGCCGACCCCGTGAAGGCCAAGGACTATGCCCAGCTGCTGTGCTGCCAGGCCCAGCTTATGGCTCAGTTGCCTATTGACGATCCCTACGCCTACACCGACCTGGTGTGCCGGCTGGTGAAGTAAGGAAATCAATGTCGTTGCGAGGCAGTGTGTGCACTGCCTCGCAATGACAAAATTAGGATAAAGAAAGGTGACCCGTATGTTCTACGGAGTGAATGGCTTTTATAACAGCTTTTATAATTTGGGCCGGGTCCTGTCCCTGACGGCCGATTTCCTGGGCCGGGGCGTGGTGCCGCTTATCAGCCTTGCAATCTATGTGTTTACGGCCCTGAGCCTGTACACCATAGCCAAGCGCCGGGGCATTGCCTGCCCCTGGCTGGCCTGGATCCCGGTGGCAAACCTGTGGCTCATCGGGTCCCTGTCTGACCAGTACCGGTATCTGACTCAGGGCCAGGTCAAGCACAAGCGGATCATTCTGCTGATTCTCAAAGCTGTGACGCTGGCCTTTACCGGCGGCCTGGTCGGTTCCGTGATCTGGCTCATCGGGGCCAAGGCAAGTCCGGCCTCCGTCATTACCCTGCTTACCATAGGCCTTTTGGACGGTGCCGCAGCCATTGCCCTGGCAGTTGTCAGCTTTATGGCCCTGTACGATGTCTACGCCTCCTGCGACCCGGAGAATGCGACGGTATATCTGGTGCTGACCATCTTCTTTAAGGTGCTGAAGCCCATCTTCCTGTTCCTCTCCCGGAACCGGGACGGCGGAATGCCCCCCAGAAAGGCAGCCCCCAGGCAGGAAGCACCTGCCCAGCCGGAAGAGCCCGTGGGCGCGGAGCCCCAGGAATAACGGAAACAAACCTCCCCATTTCAAAGCCGAAATGGGGAGATTTTAGTTTGCCTGCATCTACATCAGATTCCACCAGGTCAGCCGGTGGGCGTCGGCCACGGCCTCAATCCGGCGGGCCAGTTCCTGGCAGGCGGCGGCGTACTCGGCTCCCTCCTGCTGGGCGGCGTAGATGGGCAGGCGGGCAAAGAGACTGTCGATGTCCTCCATGGGCATATGGTCCGCAAAGGCTGCCGTCAGGCGCCAACTCTTCTGCCAGGCCCTGGCTGCGGTTTCCTGGTGCAAAAGAGCCGTGTCCCACAACGCCCTGGACCCGGCCCGGGCGGCCTGGGTCAGCTCCTGAGAGATGGGGGCCTCTATTTTGTCCATAGTCCACTGGGTAAACATCCCTCCGGCCAACAGGGTCAGCAGAAGGACAATGCCAATGACGCCTCTTGTCATAAAAGCTCCTTTCCAATCCAGTTGGTTTTCCCGGACCCGTCCACCGTCAGAAGCAGCGTAGTGCTCTGCTCCGCCCCCCTGGCGCGAAGGGTATCTTCCATCCACTGCAGGCCCTTTCCTGCCTTTTGCAGGTTCTCTTCAAACAGGCGGCCGTCCTCAATCAGCACGATGGGCAGATACTGTTCCTTGGCGGTTACCCCTGCATCCCTGGCACTAGCAGGAAGGTACTGTGGATAGGGAAACACGGAAACGTTTCCGTCCGTTTCCAAAATGGCGTACTGGACCTGGGAAATGTCCAATACATCCTTTTCCCGGATTTTCCCCGCCAGCTCGTCCAGCGTGACCCGGGTCATACGCAGATTGCCCTGCAGCAGCTTTCCGTTGTCAATGAGAATTACCGGCTTTCCGCAAAAAAATCGCCGCAGGAGGCCGCTGCGCAGCATAAGAAAGGACAGCACCAGTTCCACTCCCAGAACTGTTAAAATGGGGATGAGCCCTGTCAGCAGCGGAATGCCGCTGTCCTGCATGGGGATAGCCGCCAGATTGGCTACCAGCATGGTAACCACAAACTCCGCCGGTTCCATTTCCCCAATCTGGCGCTTGCCCATAAGCCGGATAACGGCAATGAGCACCAGATACAAAATCACCGTGCGGACATAGGATAAAATCATGTGCCTGCCCCCTTTGGGGTTAGGGTGCCCGGAAAAGGGGCAAACATACGCAAAAACCGGACTTCGCCAAGCTGCGAAGTCCGGTAAATTATTGAAAGCCTTACTTGCCTTCCATTTCCTTCAGGGCATCCTTGCGGCTGAAGTTGGCACGGCCCTTCTCATCGAAGCCCATGAACTTGACCCAGGTCATGTCGCCCAGGTTCAGAACATCCTCGACCTTCTCCACGCGGCGGTTCTCCAGCTTGGAGATGTGCACCATGCCGTCGTGGCCCGGGGCGATTTCCACAAAGGCGCCGATGGGCAGGATGCGGACTACCTTGCCGTAGTACAGCTTGCCCACCTCGGGAACGAAGCAGATGTCGTCCACCATCTTCTTGGCGGCGTAGGCAGCGGCGGAGTCCACAGCGGAGATGAAGACGGAGCCGTCGTCATCGATATCCACCTTGGCGCCGGTGTCGGCGCAGATC
>CAKTHQ010000075.1 GCA_934565415.1 uncultured Oscillospiraceae bacterium | reverse complement strand
ATCACCAGCTTCTACTTCGATTGGTTCACGGGCTGCATCCAGGCATTCATCTTCTGCACCCTGACCACCATGTTCATCAAACAGGCCGCAGGTTAAATCCGTCACACGGCCATTTGAATATAAGAAAACCAAAGCAAAATAAATAGGAGGAATTATTTTATGGATTTCACTGTTTTGGCAAAAGGCATTGCCCTGGCTGGCTGCGCCATCGGCGCTGGTCTGGCTCTGATCGCCGGTATCGGCCCTGGTATCGGCGAAGGTAACGCCGTGGCCCGCGCCTGTGAGGCCATCGGCCGTCAGCCCGAGTGCAAGGGCGATGTAACCAGCACCCTGATCCTGGGCGTTGCTCTGGCCGAGACCACCGGTATTTACGGCTTCGTCACCGGCCTGCTGCTGATCTTCTTCGCTCCCGGCCAGTTCATGAAGCTCTTGGGCTGATCTTCCGGACACAAAATTTAAATCACACCGGAAGGAGGCAAATCAATGGAGACACTTTATCAGTCCCTTGTGGCGGTGGAACCGGTCACCCTGATTGCCAACATCTGCAATCTGTTCATTCAGATGCTCATTATCAAGAAGTTTTTCCTGGATAAGATCCTGGCTGTGCTGGATCAGCGCAGAACGGCCGCAGACAAGGAAATTTCCGACGCCAAGGCCGCCAAGGAGGAAGCTCTGAACATCAAGAAGACCTACGAGGACAATATGCTGCAGGCCAATGTCAAAGCCAACGAGATCCTGCAGACGGCCCAGAGGACTGCCGCCGAGCGCAGCGAGAAGATCATTGCCGAGGCCCAGAATTCCGCCGCCCAGATCAAGAGCAAGGCCAGCGCCGATATTGCCCAGGAAAAGAAAAAGGCGATCAACGATGCCAAAAACGAGATTTCCGGCCTGGCTATGGCTATTGCCGGAAAGGTCGTGGAAAAGGAACTGGAAGAAAAGGACCAGAGCCAGCTCATCGACCGCTTCATCAATGAATTGGGTGATTCGGTATGACCCAGGTCGGAAGCGTTTATGGAGAAGCTCTTTATGAGCTTGCCTGTGCAGAAGGGCTGGAGCAGACCATTCTGGAAGAGCTGAAGGCGCTGGACGAAAGCTTTCAGCAGGAGCCGGGCTTTCTAAAGCTGCTGGGTAGCCACGCCATTTCCAAGGCGGAGCGGACCCAGGTGCTGGACGACAGCTTCCGGGGAAAGATCAATATTTATGTATTGAACTTCCTGAAGATCCTGACGGAAAAGGGCTATATGCACCACTTCCCCCACTGCTGCCAGGCGTATACCCGGCTCTACAATGAAAAACACAATATTCTGAGCGTCCGCGCCGTCACTGCCATCCCTTTGACCCAGGCACAGGCGGAGGCCCTGACTCAGAAGCTGACCCGCATGACCGGCAAGACCATCTTGCTGGAAAACCGGGTTGATCCCACCTGTCTGGGCGGCGTCCGCCTGGATTATGATGGGCAGCGGCTGGACGATACCGTCTCTCACAGGCTGGATTCTGTCCGTGAGCTGCTGAAAAACACCGTACTCTGACGAGAAAGCAGGGACTGTATGGAACTGAGACCCGAAGAAATAACCAAAATCATTCGTAGTCAGATCAAAAACTACGAAAACAAGATCGAAGTCAGCGAAACGGGTGTCGTCATCCTGGTAGGCGACGGCATTGCCAAGGCTTCCGGTCTGGACAAGTGCATGGCAGGCGAGCTGGTGGAATTCCCGGACGGCTCCTACGGCATGGCCCAGAACCTGGAAGAGGAAACCGTTTCCATCGTCATCCTGGGCTCTGACCAGGGCATCAAGGAAGGCGACATTGTTAAGCGTACCGGCAAGGTAGTATCCGTACCTGTCGGCAAAAACCTCATTGGCCGGGTTGTCAACGCCCTGGGCGAGCCCATCGACGGCAAGGGTGCCATTGAGGCCGAGGCCTTTAAGGCCATCGAATCCCCCGCCCCCGGCATCATCGAGAGAAAGCACGTTTCTGTGCCTCTGCAGACCGGCATCAAAGCCATTGACTCCATGATCCCCATCGGCCGAGGCCAGCGAGAACTGATTATCGGCGACCGGCAGACCGGCAAAACCACCATCGCCACCGATACCATCCTGAACCAGAAGGGCAAGGATGTAATCTGTATCTATGTGGCCATCGGCCAGAAGCGTTCTACCGTAGCCCAGGTGGTTGAAAACCTGACTCTGGGTGGAGCTATGGACTACACCATCGTAGTTTCCGCCACCGCCTCCGAGCTGGCGCCTATGCAGTACATCGCCCCCTACTCCGGCTGCACCATGGGCGAGTACTTCATGCACCAGGGCAAGGATGTTCTGGTCATCTACGACGACCTGAGTAAGCACGCCGTGGCTTACCGCGCAATTTCTTTGCTGATTCGCCGTCCCCCCGGACGGGAAGCTTACCCCGGCGATGTCTTCTACCTCCACTCCCGTCTTCTGGAGCGGGCGGCGCAGCTGTCCCCGGAGCTGGGCGGCGGCAGCCTGACGGCTCTGCCCATCATTGAAACCCAGGCCGGCGACGTCTCCGCCTATATCCCCACCAACGTGATTTCCATCACCGACGGCCAGATCTTTCTGGAAACCGAGCTGTTTAACTCCGGCATCATGCCCGCCGTAAACCCCGGTATCTCCGTATCCCGTGTAGGCGGTGATGCCCAGATCAAGGCCATGAAGAAGGTGGCAGGCTCTTTGAAGCTGCTCTACTCCCAGTACCGGGAGCTGCAGAGCTTTGCCCAGTTTGGCTCTGATCTGGATGCCGATACCAAGCAGCGTCTGGCCTTAGGCGAACGGATTGTGGCTGTACTGAAGCAGAAGAACAGCAGCCCCAAGGAAGTGGCCCAGCAGGTGTGCATCATCTATGCCGTTACCAAAGGCTACCTCACCGGCATTCCTGCGGACCAGGTGCCCGAGTTTGAGCGTCGGTTGGAGGAGCATATGAATAACCTCCACGCGGATGTCTTGGAAGCCATCCGCTCCACCGGCAAGCTGGAACCCGAAACTGAGGAAAAGCTGAAAACCGCTATCGAAGAGCTGGTCGCGCAGTTCAATCCCGCTTAAAGGAGGGAAAGCAGCATGGCTGGCGTTTCCACCAAGGAGATCAAAAACCGCATCCGCAGCATGGAGAGCACCAAGCAGATCACCAAAGCCATGGAGATGGTGGCTGCCTCCAAGCTTCGCCGGTGCCAGGCCCAGGTTCAGAATTCCCGGCCCTACTTTGAGATTCTCCGCACCACCATCGACGATATTGTCCGTACCAACCGGGACTTCTCCTCCCCCTTCTTTGCAGAACGGCAAGAAGGCAAAACCGTGTTCATCGTCATTGCCGGTGACCGGGGGCTGGCCGGAGGGTACAACAGCAATATCCTGAAGATGGTTCAAACCAGGCTTGACCAGTGCCCGGACTCCGTTGTATTGCCCATCGGCAAGCGGGCCCTGGAGTACTGCGTAAGCCACAAGATTCCTGTCCTTACGGAGAGCTATGCAGAGGCTGCCGGTATTTCCATCGGCGACTGCTTCTCCATCGCAAAACAATTGAGCAAGGGCTTCCTGGACAAGGAATACAACGGCATTCAAATCGCCTATACCAATTTTGTATCCATGCTTTCCCAGACCCCCGCTACCATGCAGCTGCTGCCCCTGCAATGCTCCGAGGAGCTGCGCAAAAAGGGCGAGCAGAGCGGCATTAAGTACGAGCCCTCCAGTGAAGAGGTCTTTGCCGCCGTGGTGCCTGAATATCTGGGCGGTATTCTCTACGGTACCCTTTGCGAAAGCCGCGCCTCCGAGCAGGCAGCCCGGCGGTCTGCAATGGACTCCGCAACCCAGAATGCCGAAGACATGATTGCGGATCTGAGCCTCAAGTTCAACCGTGCCCGTCAGGCCTCCATTACCCAGGAGATCACTGAAATTGTGGCCGGTTCTTAAATCCGCCATACCGAATACAAGGAGTTGAAATCCATGGCCAAAAACAAAGGAACTGTGGTCCAGATTATGGGCCCTGTTCTGGATATTCGCTTCGGGGAAGATCAGCTGCCCAGCCTGCTGAACGCCATCGAAGTACCCAATGGGGACAAGACCATTATTGCCGAGGTTGCCCAGCACATCGGCGATAATGTGGTGCGCTGCATCGCTATGTCCTCTACCGACGGCCTGCAAAGAGGCACCGAGGTCACCGATACCGGGGCCCCCATTTCCGTGCCCGTGGGCGAGGAGTGCCTGGGCAGAGTATTTAACCTGCTGGGCCAGCCCATCGACAACAAGCCCGAGGTCAAATCCCAGGAGCGCTGGCCCATCCATCGCCCCGCTCCCTCCTATGAGGAGCAGCAGCCCGCTACCGAAATTCTGGAAACCGGCATTAAGGTCATCGACCTGATTTGCCCCTATGCCAAGGGCGGCAAGATCGGTCTGTTCGGCGGCGCCGGTGTCGGCAAGACCGTTCTGATCCAGGAGCTGATTTACAACATTGCCACTGCCCACAACGGCTATTCCGTATTCACCGGCGTCGGCGAGCGCACCCGTGAGGGCAACGACCTTTACAACGAAATGACCGAGTCCGGCGTTATTTCCAAGACCGCCATGGTCTTTGGTCAGATGAACGAACCCCCCGGAGCCCGTATGCGGGTAGGCCTGAGTGGCCTGACCATGGCAGAATACTTCCGGGATGTGAAGCACCAGGATGTGCTGCTCTTCATCGACAACATCTTCCGGTTTACCCAGGCCGGTTCTGAGGTTTCCGCACTGCTGGGCCGTATGCCCTCCGCCGTTGGTTACCAGCCAACCCTGGCAACGGAAATGGGTGCCCTGCAGGAGCGTATCACCTCCACCAAGGACGGCTCCATCACCTCTGTGCAGGCCGTTTATGTGCCTGCCGACGACCTGACGGACCCGGCCCCTGCCACCACCTTTGCCCACCTGGATGCCACTACCGTTCTGGACCGCGGCATTGCCAGCCTGGGTATTTACCCCGCCGTAGACCCCCTGGACTCCACCTCCCGGATCCTGTCCCCGGAGATTGTGGGCAAGGAGCACTACGAAACGGCCCGCGCTGTCCAGAGCATTCTGCAGCGGTACAAGGAGCTGCAGGACATCATTGCCATCATGGGCATGGATGAAC
>CAKTHQ010000074.1 GCA_934565415.1 uncultured Oscillospiraceae bacterium | reverse complement strand
GCGCCTTTAGCTCAGTTGGTAGAGCAACTGACTCTTAATCAGTGGGTCCCGGGTTCGAGTCCCTGAAGGCGCACCAATGGCCCGTTGGTCAAGTGGTTAAGACAGAGGCCTCTCACGCCTTTAACATCGGTTCGAATCCGGTACGGGTCACCATTTTTTTCTTGACAAAGTAGCCAATATGTGCTACAATACCTCAGCATCAAAGGTGCGAGAACCTTTGATATAAAGTCCCCAAGTGGGACGACGAGAGTTGGTATTGATTGCGACGAGGGTCCACCTGTTCCCATCCCGAACACAGAAGTTAAGCTCGTTTGCGCCGACAATACTTGCAGGGTGACTTGCCGGGAAGATAGGTAATGCCAACATAAGATAACCGCTTCGCTTATGCGAGGCGGTTTTTTCATATGATGGCGTTCACACTTTGTATCATATTGGCTATGTTTCGGTAAAAAGTAAGCCGAAACAGGTCAGCTATGTTTTCAATGAAATGACCACAACGCTGACACAGATGCTGTTTTTATACCGGCTGGATGAATCGCTTACTTTACGGGATGCCGACGGGATGTCGGAGATTATCTATTACGGCCTGGCACTGAACATGGATATTCTGAACCCCTTCTTCGCCTGTGATGCCTACGGCGGCAACAACAGCACCTATGTGGTGGACAATCAGGGCCTCAAGCTGTTCAGCGGCAACGGCAACGGAGATTTGCTGAAGGGCTTTAACGCGTGTTTTCCGTTCTGCGGAAAATGGCGGTGTAGACGGTGTACTGGCCCGGCCGTTCTTCCTTTCCATCTTTGTGCATTCCATTGAACAGGCCAGAAGTGAAATCCCTGCGGAAGCGCCGGAGAGCTGCTCCATTCTGAACGGAATGCGGTTCCTCTGTGCCGAGGACAATGTTTTAGATGCGGAGATTCTGACAGCCGTTCTGGATATGAACGGGGCAAAATGCGTGATTTACCCGGATGGGGAAAAGATTGTGGAAGTCTTTGCTTCCGTAGCCCACGGAGACTTTGACGCGATTTTGATGGATGTGCAGATGCCAATCATGATCGGTCTGGAGGCAACAAGAGCCATACGCCACGGAAAGAATCCTCTGGGAGCTACCATCCCCATCATCGCAATGATAGCCAACGCCTTTTCGGACGATGTACAAAACTGTCTGAATGCGGGTATGGATGCCCATGTGGGCGTTTTTGTATCGATTGGCAATGGGCAAATGTACTAAATGATTTTACAAAATGCGGCCGAATTTTGAAAAAACAGTTCGATTCTGTTAAAAAAAACAAGAAAATAAAACGAATATACCCGGAAAACGAAAAGGAAAATCGAAAAACGGATTTACACACCGGCGGGGTGGGGAGGAGAAAAAATACCGGGCATATCGATAAAAAAACATCCAAACTTCTGGACAATCACCCCCTACCTGTGATATAATCCAAGTATATTCGAGTCCTTGCGGTCGAATAATAAAAACGATGAGAAGGTGGTATTTGGTGGATTATACCAAGTATGTGTTAAAGAGCAAAGAAGAACTGGAAGGAATGCTTGCGGGGAAGGACAACTTCTTCGTAGTAGCCTGCAACAAGTGCTTCAAAGAGTTCAACACGACCGAAGAGCCGGAAATGGGCGCGTTTACGGCCATCGCGGAAGCACAGGGTAAGCACATCACCGGAACAGCCAAGGTGGATTTCCTCTGCAACAAGGTGCAGACGGAAAAGAAGCTGGCAGGCATTCTGCCGGAGGGCACGGAGAATGTTGTTGTCATCTCCTGCGGCCTGGGCGTTCAGACGGTGGCGGACCTGGAAGAGAAGCCTGTGTACACCGCAACCAATTCCCTGAATTACGTTGGACACCATGGTATGGCCCTGACCCAGAAGACCTGCGGCGCCTGCGCCCAGTGCTATCTGAATGTCACCGGCGGCATCTGCCCCATTGTGGACTGCTCCAAGGGCCTGGTAAATGGCCAGTGCGGCGGCGCCAAGAACGGCAAGTGCGAAATTGACCCCAAGAAGGACTGCGCCTGGGAGAAGATCTATCAGCGCCTGGAAAAGCAGGGCAGAACCAAAGAGTTCCTGTCCCAGCCCGTACAGCTGCGGGATTACTCCAAGGTCAATGTAGATGCCATTAAGGCTTATGTAGCCGAAGCCCGCGCCAAGCGGTACGAAGGCTTCTACGGCGGCGTCCATCCCACCGAACACAAGGAATACACCGAGCATCTGGCCCTGCAGAGATTCCCGGAGCCGGATACCGTCATTATCCCTCTGGCAATGCACATCGGCGCTCCCGCCAACCCTGTGGTCCAGGCCGGCGATACGGTCAAGGTAGGCCAGCTGATCGGCGAGCAGGCGGGCTTTATCAGTGCGCCGGTACATAGCAGTGTCAGCGGTACCGTGGTGGCCGTAGAGCCCCACACCCATCCCAACAAGGGCCCCGGCATCATGAGCGTGGTCATCAAGAACGATGGCAAGAACACCCTCCATGAGTCCGTAGTGCCCAACAAGCCCCTGGAAGAGCTGACTCCCGACGAGATTGTAGAAATCGTCAAGGAGAAGGGCATCGTCGGTATGGGCGGCGCTACCTTCCCCACCTATGTCAAGCTGAAGCCCGGCAAGCCCATCGACGCCGTGCTCATCAACGGCTCCGAGTGTGAGCCCTACCTGACCGCCGACCATCGGGTGCTGCTGGAGTATGCCGACGACATCGTTTACGGTCTGCGGGCCATGATGAAGGCCGTTTCCGCTCCCGAGGGTGTGATCCTCATTGAGGACAACAAGCCCGATGCCGTGGCCCTGATGCAGGAGAAGGTTGCTCCCTACGACAACATCCGTGTGGTGGCTGCCAAGACGCAGTACCCCGAGGGCGCTGAAAAGATGCTCATCAAGAAGGTCATGGGCCGTGCCGTGCCCAGCGGCAAGCTGCCCGCCGATGTGGGCTGTGTGGTTTCCAATACCTCTACCGCCAAGGCCATTTCCGATGCCATCCAGAAGGGTCTGCCCCTCATTGAGCGTGTGGTGTCCGTTACCGGCGAGTATATTAAGAATCCTGGCAACTACATCGTGAAGCTGGGTACCAATGTCCAGGAGATCATCGATCACTGCGGCGGCGTCACCGGTACCGATGTGGTGCTGAAGATGGGCGGCCCCATGATGGGCGCTCCCATTAAGGATACCAATGTGCCCATTATCAAGGGCTCCAACGGCATCATTGCCATTGCCGCGGACCACACCGAGGAGAAGGAATGCATCAAGTGCGGCCGCTGTATGGATGTATGTCCCATGGAGCTGGCGCCTCTGGAAATCTACAAGCTGGGTCAGCTGGGCGATGCGGAAGGCCTGCTGAAGCTGAACGTGATGGACTGCTTCTCCTGCAAGTGCTGCGAGTACATCTGCTCCTCCAAGATCCCTCTGGTTTCCAAGATCAACGCTGCCAAGGGCCTGGTAATGCCCTTGCTGAAGAAGAAATAAGGGGGGACAGAACCATGTTAATGACAAAACTGAAATCCGAAGAGACCATCGGGTCTCTGGCTTCCGGCAAGGTGTTTATCATCAATTGCCACGGCTGCAAGGAAGTGGGCTTCCCCGAGGAAGAGGCCACGGCCCTGCAGAAAAAGCTCCAGGCCGAAGGTAAGGTGGTTGGCATCCTGACTACCGACTATGTGTGCAACCCCGATGAACTGGCTCTGCGCCTCCGGGGCCCCATGGCCCAGATCGAAGAGGCGGACGCCGTGCTGGTGTTCTCCTGCGGCGTAGGCGTACAGACCATTTCTTCCGTTCTGGAAGACAAGCCCGTGTATGCCTGCTGCGATACCATCGAACTGCCCGGCTTCCAGGGCGTGACCCCGCTGGAATACGACTGCGGTCAGTGTGGCCAGTGTTTCCTGAACCTGACCGGCGGCATCTGCCCCATTACCGCCTGCTCCAAGAGCCTGGTGAACGGCCCCTGTGGCGGCACAAAGGACGGCAAGTGCGAGGTGTGCCCGGAGATGGATTGCGGCTGGGAGCGCATCATTCAGCGCCTGAAGGCTCAGGGCCGGCTGGATGTTCTGAAATGCCCCACGCAGCTGCATGATTTTAATACAGATGAGGCTACCAAGGCCGCCAAAGAATCTGAATAATGAGGAGCTAGTATAATTATGAGAATTACTGAACTGTTTGATAACGGCGAGTTTGTTGTTACTGCCGAGGTCGGCCCTCCCAAAGGGATTCACATTGACGGCATGGTAGAAGATGCCAAGAAGTACCTGTCCGGCGTCCACTTTGTCAATGTCACCGATAACCAGTCCTCCGTTATGCGGCTGGGCTCCCTGGCTACCTGTAAGGTGCTGAAGGATGCGGGCCTGAACCCCATCTTCCAGCTGACCTGCCGGGACCGGAACCGCATCGCCCTGGAGTCTGATCTTCTGAGCGCCGCCATGCTGGGCATCGACAACATCCTGTGCCTGACCGGCGACCACACCAAGCTGGGCGACCATCCCCAGGCCAAGCCCGTGTTCGACTTGGATTCCGTGTCCCTGCTGCACACCGCAAGCCTCTTGGAAACCGGCAAGGACCTGGGCGGCAACGACCTGGTAGGCGAGCCCCCCAAGTTTGCCAAGGGCGCCGTGGTTTCTCCCTGCTCCGACTCCGTAGACGCGCAGCTGGTCAAGATGGAGCGGAAGGTCCAGGCCGGTGCCGAGTATTTCCAGACTCAGGCCGTGTTTGAGCCCGAGAAGTTCATCAAGTTCATGGAGCAGGCCAAGCAATTTGGCAAGCCCGTACAGGTGGGTATCATCATCCCCAAGTCCGCCGGTATGTGCAAGTTCATGAACAAGAACGTAGCCGGTGTCCATATCCCCGATGCCCTCATCGAGGAGCTGCAGGCCGATAAGGAAAAGACCAAGGCCGGTATCACCGGTGTGGAGATTGCCGCCCGGATCATCCGGGAGTGCAAGCCCTACTGCCAGGGCGTCCACATCATGAGCCTGGGCTGGGAAGACAAGATCCCCGCTCTGCTGGAGCAGGCCGGGCTGAAGTAAGCTTTATAAAAATGACCCTCCGGTCCGTTTGGACCGGAGGGTTTCTGGGTTTAAATGGAAAAGCAGTGCGGGAACGGTAAATAGGGATTTGTAGGGTTAGTTGAATGGTGTCCGCCTGCGGGAAAAATCCCCATTCCCCCTCCTGCATGGAGGGGGTGGCC
>CAKTHQ010000073.1 GCA_934565415.1 uncultured Oscillospiraceae bacterium | reverse complement strand
ACTGAATGCCGGCTCGACGGCATTCACTCCTTGATTCCCAAATCCCTCCTTCTCCGCCATAAAAAAACTCCCATCCCCCCGGACGGGAGTTTTTTATAGTCGAAATTGAGGCGGGATTTGCACCATTCCCGCCCCACCCGTTAATTGGTCTTAGGGTACTGGATTTTTTTGTTTCTTTCTGCTACAATAGCTACAAAAATCCCTTGGAGGAACCGAAATGCCCATTTGTATCCCCAACGACCTGCCTGCGGCGGAGGTGCTGCAGCAGGAAAATATTTTTGTGATGCGCTCCACCCGGGCCGAAACCCAGAACATCCGGCCCCTGGAAATCGTACTGTTAAACCTGATGCCCACCAAAATCGTTACCGAAACCCAGCTGACCCGGGTTCTGGGCAATACGCCCCTGCAGGTCCATCTGGAGCTGATGGCCGTTTCCTCCCATCAGTCCAAAAATACCCCCCAGGAGCACCTGCTGTCCTTTTACAAAACCTTCGACGAACTGAAGGACCGGAAGTTCGACGGCATGGTGATCACCGGGGCTCCCGTAGAGCAGCTGCCATTTGAAGAGGTGGACTACTGGCCGGAGCTATGCCGCATTATGGAATGGAGCAAGACCCATGTCCATTCCACCTTTCATATCTGCTGGGGGGCCCAGGCGGGGCTATACTACCATTACGGAATCCAGAAGCATCCCCTGCCCCAAAAGCTCTTCGGCGTCTACCCCCACCAGGCAGACTACAAGCGGGCCATTCTATTGCGGGGCTTTGACGACACCTTCTACGCCCCCCACTCCCGGCACACCACCGTCCTGCGGGAGGATATCGAAAAGCATCCGGAGCTGCGGATTCTGGCCTCCTCCCCGGAAGCGGGGGTCTACGCCGTCATGACCAAGCACGGCCGCCAGATCTTCGTCATGGGTCACGGGGAATACGACCCGGACACCCTGGAAAAGGAATACCTGCGGGACAAAAATCAAGGCCTGCCCATTTCCGTCCCCGCCCACTACTATCCGAACGACGACGAGACCCAGCCTCCAATGGTGCGCTGGCGGGGCCACGCAAACCTACTGTACTCCAACTGGCTGAACTACTTCGTCTACCAGACCACCCCCTACGACATCATGTCCGTGGGCTCGGAGGCAACCTATGAAAAGGGTGAATAAATCCGGCCCTGTTGACAAATATTATTATATGTGTTATAGTGGTTTTGTCAGGAGGGAACACTTGCATGAAAAGCTACTCGTCAAGAGAAGTCATCAAGGCTCTTGAGGAAGACGGGTGGTACGAAGTCAACGTTGTGGGAAGCCATCACCAGTATAAGCACCCCGTGAAACCGGGCCGTGTTACCGTGAAGCATCCGGACAAAGACATCCCCCGTAAAACTCTCGACAGCATTGAACGGCAGTCGGGTCTCCGGTTTCGGTGACCCATTCCCTCCTGACAATCCCCTTTGGAGGTGTTTTCATGTCTAAAAAAGCAGAGCGGTATTTTTATCCCGCAATTTTCAGCTATGACGATGGGGAAGAGATTTCTGTTGTGTTTCCCGACCTGGATGCGGCCACCAGCGGAATCAACGACGATGATGCCCTGCTCAGCGCCCGTGAACTGCTTGGTTGCGTAATGTTCGGCCTGGAGGAAGACAATGCGCCCATTCCGGCACCCACCGCCTTGAATAACCTACCCCTGGAAAATAACGAGCGGGTTGTACTGGTGGATGTATATATGCCCTCCATCCGCATGGCACAGAACAATCGTTCCGTAAACCGCACCGTTACCCTCCCCGCCTGGCTGAATGCCGCAGCCTTGGAGCGGAACATCAATTTTTCCCAGGTTTTGCAGGAGGCACTCAAAACACAAATCGGGCTGAACTAAAATTTCCCCTCTCCGTTTTTTTCGGAGAGGGGAAAAATTTATCCTTTTTTCAAAACCGTATCCAGGGTTTTTCCCAGGATGCCGCCTAAGATGCCGCAGGCGGCGGCCTCGGCCAGGCCCTGGATGCCCACCAGCAGCACCACAAACATCAGGGGGTTCCCGGCGCCAAGCTTGGTCACCAGGCCCTGGACATAATCGGTGCGGTAGAACACCAGCACAATGTAGCCCATAAAGAACAGGGTGTTCAGCAGCGGTGCGGCCACTGCCCCTACAAAGTAGCTCCAGGTACCCTTGGGGTCCAGCTTCCGGCAGAGCTTATACACATAGCCGTCGCACAGGCCCATGAGTAACCGCATTCCCACGCACAGGATCACGGTATGCACGGGGCTGATGCCAAAGAAGGTGCCGGTCATAAGCGAGCGGCCGGACATGGCATCGTACAGGCTGAGCAGACCAAATACACCGGCCAGGACCATCCCCTCCACCGGCCCGCAGAGCATGGCCCCGACGGCAATGGGGAGCGTCAGAAAGCTCATGTACAGCGGCCCTACCGGCACCGCACCCAGGCCAATGGCCCGCATGGCAAGCTCAATTGCCAGAAGCAGGGCAAGCTTTGTCAGCTTGGCGACTTTTTGCGAAGTGGTTTTCATATTCAATTCCTCCTGCTGCCGTTCCCCCAGGGGATACAGCGCATTTTTATTTGTCTGCCAAACGCCAAGAATGCCGGAACCGCTGCCGTTTCGGGTTTGCGAATACAGCGCGGGGGTCTGCCTTAGCGTCCGCACAAACAAGGCTATTATACGCCCTTTTGGGAGAATTGCAAGAGGGAATTACGCATTCAGCGTATATAAATACGCCAGGCCCTTTAAAATCATGTCCGGGTCGTAGCTGTGTTCGTGCCGGACCAGACGGTCAATATACTGGGCCCCGCCGCCGGTGATGACGAGGGACACCTGCTCCCCCAGTTCTTCTTCGATGGAACGGGTAATGCCGTCTACCAGTGCGGCGGCCCCGTATACGGCGCCGGAGCGCATACATTCTTCCGTGTCCTTGCCCACCACATGGCCCGGGTCCTCCAGGGAAATCTGGGGCAGCTGGGCGGTGTGGCCGGACAGGGCCCGCAGGCCGGTTTCCATGCCGGGGCAGATGACGCCGCCAACAAAGACGCCGCCCTGCTTTATTACATTAAAGGTGGTCGCCGTACCCAGGTCTACCGTTACCAGGGGCATTTTATACTGGCAGGCAGCCCAGGCGCTGTCCACCAGCCGGTCCCGGCCCACCTTTTCCGGGTGGGGCAAATCCACGGTCAGCCCCAGGCGGCTGTCCTTGGTGATGACCAAGGGTGCCATCCCAAAGATGGAGTAGCAGCTCTCCGCCACCACCTCCAGGACCCGGGGGACCACGCTGGAAATCACCACGCCGGAGAATTCCTGCATCTCCCAGCCAAGGCTTTTCAGGCGTTTGATAAGATGGACGGTATAGTCCGCCGCATCCCAGTTCCGGTTGGTATCCAGCTTGGTTTTAAACCGTACCCGGTAGGCGTTGGGGTGCGAGATCTCCACGCCGCCGAAGGACACGGTCGTATTGCCAATATCAACGACCAATATCATATTCGTTTCCTCAATTTTTGGAAGGCTCACCTCGTAAAAACGTAGGTGGCTGGCCTTATTATAGCGGCTTGAACGCCCCTTGGCAATTGTTTTGGCGAAATTTTTTCGGATTCTTGCAAAAGTCGCCCCCATGCGGTATACTTTAAAAAAACGGAACCGAGAAAGGAACCCCATATGGAGAATTTACAAGGAAAAACCGTGCTTCTGGGCATTACCGGAGGCATCGCCGCCTATAAAATGGCCAATGTGGCAAGCGCCCTGCGGAAAATGGGGGCCAACACCCATGTGATTATGACGGAAAATGCCACCAAATTTATTACCCCATTGACCTTTGAAACCCTGACCAACAACCGCTGCGTGGTAGATACCTTCGCCCGGGATTTTCAGTATGATGTGGCCCATGTGAGTTTAGCCAAAGCCGCCGATGTAATCCTCATTGCCCCGGCCACCGCCAATGTGATTGCGAAGCTTGCCCATGGGCTGGCCGACGATATGCTCACCACCACGGTCCTGGCCGCCCGGTGCCCCAAACTCATCGCCCCGGCCATGAATACCGGTATGCTGGAAAACCCGGCCACCCAGGATAACCTGGCCGCTCTCCGCCGGTACGGCTTTACCGTCATCGACCCCGCCGTAGGGCTCCTTGCCTGCCAGGATGTGGGCAGCGGCAAGCTGCCGGAGCCGGAAACCCTGGTAGAGGCCGTTTGCAGAACCGTTGCCCGGGAAAAGGACCTTTTGGGCAAACACGTTACCGTCACCGCCGGCCCCACCCAGGAGAGCCTGGACCCGGTGCGTTACCTTACCAACCACTCCACCGGCAAGATGGGCTACGCCATTGCCCGGGAAGCCGTCCTGCGGGGGGCGGAGGTCACCCTCATTTCCGGCCCCGTCAGCTTAAAGCCCGTAGATGGGGCCAAAATGGTTCCCGTCACCACCGCCCAGGATATGTTTGAGGCGGTGCAAAAGGCCCTGCCGGAGACGGACATCCTTATTATGTCCGCTGCGGTAGCGGACTATCGCCCCGCCACGGTAGCCGAGGACAAAATCAAGAAAAAAGAGGGAGATATGTCCATCCCCCTGGAGCGGACCCCGGAGATTCTTACCTGGGTCAGCCAGAACCGCCACCCCGGGCTTTTCGTCTGCGGCTTCTCCATGGAGACCCGGGATATGCTGGAAAACTCCCAGAGGAAGCTGCAAAAAAAGCACCTGGATATGATCGTCGCCAACAATCTGAAAACCCAGGGGGCAGGCTTTGGGGTGGATACCAATGTGGTAACCGTCATCACCCCGGAAAGTACCAACGAGCTGCCGCTGATGGGAAAAGACCGGGTGGCGCAGAAGCTGCTGGATGCCATCCTGGCAGCCCGGGAATAACCCGACATAGCCAGAGAGGCTGCTGCAAAATAATATGCTCCCCATAGCGTAGAAACTCGAAAAATGCGAGACTACACGATAGGGAGCATTCTTATGCCTGAAACATATTTCTTACCGCGCAGGCGATATTTCCCCCGTCCGAAGGACGGATTTCTCCGGGACTACTGTCCGGCATATACGGTGCAGCCGCTCCGGCCCCGCTCCTTGGTTTCGTACAGGGCCCGGTCTGCGTGCTCAAAGAGGTTTTCGTCCGTGCCCTCCGTAAAGGCGGCCCTGTCCTTGAGATACAGGCTCAGAATCCGGTCGAAGGGGCCCCGGTTCAAAAGCCCCGTCAGGGGGTCGTGCTCGGCCTGACGCTTCATGAGCATTTCCCGCTCCCGATTTTCTTCGTAGATGCTGTTGTAGGTCCGGGCCAGGGTCTGAACCTCCCGCACCCCCCCGACGGGCTCCATAGGCCCGTGGCGGACGCACACAGAATCTTCTCGTAGCCCGTCAGCTCAATCTGCTTCAGCTCTTCCGGCCAGGCTTCCTCCGGCACACCCGCCGCCTCCTCTACCAGGCACATGGCATGGTACTCCGTCTGCTGCAGGGCTACGGAGGTATCCAGGGCATCCTGCAGGGGCTGCAGCGCATCCGGGTCCCCATAAAGGGCCGACAGCTCCTCTACCGCCTTCTCCCGGCTTTTGGTCACGTTTGCCTCTTTGAAATACGCATCCACATACTGCTGCTCCCCGGTGGATACCGCCAGCCGGACCTGGGTAGTCAGCAAATCGGACCCTTCCTGCAGCTTCCGCGCGGCGGCCTCGCAGTCGATATACTCCTGGGTAGCCGAACGCAACACGCCGTATTTTTGCACGCCAAAGGTCGCAATGAGGCCGCAGGGCATAAAACCGTTCATCAGGCCAACGGCAAAGGGCGGTCTGCCCGATGGCGGCGCAGAATACTTCCGGCAGGCCCTTTTCCGGGTCGTAGGTCACTTCCGCTTTCCGGCTGCCAAAATCCACCCGGGCCGTTTCCACCCCCGGCTGGCTCAAAAGGCACTTTTCCACCCGGTTGGCGCACAGCTGGCAGGTCATGCCCTGTAAATAAATGGTCGTTCTTTGTGTCATGTTGCCTCGTTCAAAATTTGTTCTTAAACGCATACTTGTTTAGTAGGCTTTGATTATAAACAAGGGGATGGGATTTGTCAAGACATAAAAATAAAAAGGCGGCTGCCGGTATACACAGGCAAATGTAAACTTTCTCTGCTTTCTCCGGAAAATCTCAAAAATCCCTTGACAAAACCTTTCTTCCATAGTATAATACTCAAGCTGTCATGAAACAGCACGAAGCGAGCAAGCGCATGGAGAAGTCGCGTAGCTGGCCGAGCGCGCACGATTGGAAATCGTGTATACCCCAAAAGGGTATCGAGGGTTC
>CAKTHQ010000072.1 GCA_934565415.1 uncultured Oscillospiraceae bacterium | reverse complement strand
CCTTTGAAAGGATCCTGTTGTGTGTGTCCTGGTACAGGCGCATCCGCAGATCAATGTCTCCGGCAAAGTCCTTCAATTGGGGATTTAGCTCCAGAATTCGATACATGGTGACTCGCTCCTCTCAAAAGGCAGGGCAAAAGTACATAGTTCCAGCCTTTTTTATCTGCGTCAATTGTAGAATATATACAGCCTTCTGTCAACTGGCAAAATGAATAGATTGTTCAAAATGTCTCATACTTCATTTTCCCCACGAAAAGAAGCCCGGTTCAGGATTTATTTCGGGTATACGGTTGAATAATCCGTCCACTCCGTGTATAATAGAGGAAAAATCAAGCGGAGGGAATGCATTGAACAAGGAGAAGACCGGGCGCCGTATCTATGCCGGTGTGCTGGTGGTTTTGGCTGCCGTTTTAGCAGTTCGAGCCTTATATGGGTTCTGCTGGTCCGATGAAAGCTTTTATTTGACCTTTGCCCAGCGTCTTTGGCATGGTCAGCAGCTCATTTTGGATGAGTGGCATCCTGTGCAGTTTTATAGTGCCATTTTTTACCCGGTGCTTACCTGTTACCGAGGGCTGTTCGGTACGGAGGGTATTTATCTGTTTGCAAGGTTTCTATACTTAGCTTTGGCTTTGGGGAGCAGTGAACTTGTGTTCTATACCTTTTCAAAGCGATACTCTACATTTGCCTCCTTTCTGTGCGCAGCCTCGGTTCTGACCTATTCCCGGGGAAATATCTGGGGATTGAGCTACTATAATTTATTCCTACTCTTCTCCTTAACAGCGCTGTGTTTGGCTGTACTTGGGCAAGGAAAGCGGCTTCTTCCGGTCCTTTCCGGCCTTTGTGTTGGTTTTGCAGTGCTGTGTGTGCCTTATTTTGCATTTTTTGTGCTTCTGGCGCTGGGAATCGGAATTTGGAAGCCCGGCACCCGGAACCAGGCCCTTTGGACACTTCTTGGCATCTGTCTCGGTGCGGCTTATTTTCTCATTTTCTTCCTGCCAAAGGATTTGGGCGCGGTAATCCAAAATCTTCATATGATCCTTTCCGACCCGGAACACGCTTCCGGCCCCGTTTCCAATTTCACACTTGCTGTACAGGATGTGCGGCTGATTTACGGGCGGGATATTTTCTTGGCTCTTTTCTGCGCTGTGTACTTATGGGCAGCTCGGAAATGGCTGCCCCAGTATACGGCCGCGCAGCTTCCCGGATTGGTGATTGCTTTTGCAGGAGCACTTTATTCCTTCTGGCGCTGCCGCAGGGGAGAGACCGGGTTTGCTGCGTATAGCTATTGCATCTATTGTCTGGCATTGTTTCACTGGGATACTTCCGATGCGCTGGATTTGACACTTCGCCGTTTGGGAGCAGCTATGGCGATTTCCATGGCGATGAGCTCCAATACGGAGGCTGTTGTTTTTACGGTTGGCCTGTGTGTTTACGCGATGGGGTTGATTTTACCGATCAGCAAAGACATTCGCCTGACCCGGTTGACATCTGCTGCCCTTGCCTGTATCATGGTGGGTATGACATTTTCCAGCCGACTAACCACTGTCTTCCGGGATGGATCGATGGAAACGCTAACGCAGACAATATCTCAAGGCCCAGCCAAAGGAATTCGAACCACCCAGGAAAACGCAGAGCAATACGGGCAAATTGTGGATATGTTGAAAGACCTGAAAGAGCAGTATGGAGAAGAGAACCCTATTTTCTTTACCAAAATCCTTCCCTGGGGCTACCTGGCCTGCGATTATCCCTGTGGAGCCCCCACCGCCTGGCGGACGGAACTGAGTAGCTCCCGCCTGGAAAGTTACTATAAAAATCACATGGACGCCATTCCCAAGCTGGTAGTGGTTCTGAACCCGGAAATTGGAAAATTTGACGATGTAGAGACGCCGAATGAAAATGAATTTTCCGGTTGGCTCTGGGAATATATGAAAGAAAGCCACTATTCCTGCCTGGAATATCCCTGCGCAAAGGTTTATGCTGCGCAAAACACCAATTGAGAGGAGAAAGTATTATGCAGCCTGTATTGTACATTGTTATTCCTTGTTATAACGAAGAGAAGGTCCTTCCGATTACTGCCCCCATGTTTTTGAAAAAGATCCAGGATCTGTCCGCCGCCGGGAAAATCTCCCAAGACAGCCGGGTCCTCTTCGTTAACGACGGCTCCAAAGACAATACCTGGAACATCATCAAAGACCTTTCCAAGGCGGATCCTCACTACATTGGCATCTGCCAGAGCCGGAACCGGGGCCATCAGAATGCCGTTCTGGCGGGACTTATGGAGGCCAAGGACAAGTGCGATATCACCATCTCCATTGACTGTGACGGCCAGGACGATATCAACGCCATGGATGCCATGGTGGACGCCTACTTAGACGGCTGCGAGGTGGTCTACGGCGTCCGCAGTAAGCGGGACACAGACACCTTCTTCAAGCGCTTTACCGCCGAGGGCTTCTACAAGCTGATGAACTGGATGGGGGCAGAAGTGGTCTTCAATCACGCTGACTACCGCCTGATCAGCAGCCGGGTCCTCCAGGAGTTTGCCAACTTTAAGGAAGTGAATATCTTCCTCCGGGGCATGATCCCCCTGGTGGGCTTTAAGAGCACCTCTGTCTACTACGAGCGGGCAGAGCGCATCGCCGGGGAGAGCCACTATCCTCTGAAAAAGATGCTGGCCCTGGCCTTTGACGGCATCACCAGCCTCTCTGTCAAACCCATCCGGATGATCACCGGCTTCGGTGTGACCGTATCCATCCTCAGCTTCCTCGGTGTTCTCTGGGCCCTCATCTCCCAGCTCACCGGCTCCACCGTCAGCGGCTGGGCCTCCACCATGTGTGTCATTTGCTTCATGGGTGGCGTCCAGCTGGTGTGTTTGGGTGTTATCGGCGAGTATGTGGGAAAAATCTACATGGAAACCAAGCGCCGGCCTAGGTATATTATCAGTGAACGGACTTGGGAAGACGAGAAGAAGTAAACTGTACCGCCTCGGGCACTAAAAAAGCCCGGGGCGGTTCGTTTTTCGAAAAATAAAGAAAAAGCGTTAGGTTCCCGGCACCAAATCCTTCTATAAGGGTGAAGGACAAAACACAGGAGGTGCAAGCAATGAATGACAACGAAATCATACAGCTGTTCTTCACCCGAAACGAGGATGCCATCCAACAAACGGCTGACCGGTATGGGGCAAGTCTGACGCGGCTCTCGGAGAACATTCTCAGGAACCGGGAGGATGCCCAGGAGTGCGTCAACGATACCTACCTGAAAGCCTGGGATACGATCCCGCCCACAAGGCCAAAGCGTTTTTTTACCTACTTAGCAAGAATCTGCCGCTATTCCGCCTTTGACCGGCTGGACTGGAACAACGCCGCAAAACGCAAGGCAGAGGTCGTTGCGCTGACCCAGGAGATGGAGGAATGTATTCCGGGAACTTGGCTGGAGGAAGAACTGACAAACGCGGAAATCAGTTCCCTGATTGGGGACTTTCTTCGGAAGCAGCCAGCGGATACCCGGATGATTTTCGTCCGGCGGTACTGGTACGGCGACAGCGTCAGTGAAATTGCGCTCCGCTATGAAATCAGTCAGAACGCCGTTATGATGCGGCTGTCCAGGACCAGAGGCAAACTGGCAGCATACCTAAAAAAGGAGGGAATTCGGGTATGACAGGGAAAGATTTATTGAAGGGCATCCAGAATCTGGATGGAGAGTTCATTGAGGAAGCAGAGTTCGGCGTTTTTCCGAAGAGTAAGCCCCAAAGCTTCGGGAAGAAAAAGTTTCTGCTGCTTTTGGCGGCGGTGCTGGTGCTTCTTGCCACCCTGACTGCGGCAACTGTTTATATCCGTTGGTCCGCCACCATGCAGTACGGAAATTACGGCGGCGCACAGCCTTCGGAACAGCTCAAGAGGCAGGCAGAGCAAAGCGGGCTGGTTGTGGTGCCTACTGAGGAAAAGAATGGGGCACAAAAGACAATTTCCGCAACGGACAATGGTATTACGGTAACGCTGATCCAGACTGTCATGGATGAAAACGGCGGCAAAGCTGTTTTCCGCATTCAAGGGCTGAAACTGGAAGAGGGGCAGGCACCCTGGGCCTGGTATGATTACCTGATTGACGGAAAGGATTGGACACAGCTGCATATCAGCGGCGGCGCACAGTTCTTTAACGGCATTGTAATGGATGACGCAGGCAATCCGGTATACGCAAAGAATGGCAAACCCATTGTAGATAGCCCGGAAAAGGGCTGGATCCCGGAGTATCAGCTTGTCGACGGAAGCATCGAATTCAGCGTAGACTTTTCTTGGACCGGGGTCGATGTGTTTGGAAAGGAAATGGTCTTCACCTTTACAGGCTTCGGCATTCAGGGCGAAAAATTTGAGGACGAGGACATTATGACCCATCCCGGGTCCTGGGAACTGCGTTGGACATTGGAGGGCAGTACCCAGGCACCCCGGAAATGGATGCCTAACGCTAAAATCGGAGACTGGGATCTGACACTGGTAGAAGCGGAAATCGGCCAGTACAGTACAAAAATGACTTACCGGCCCGGAGAGCAGTACCAGGACATTTACGATTTCACGGAGAAAACTGGCTGGCACCCAACCCCCGCAAGTTTCCGATTGAAGGATGGAACCGACGTGATGGGCCAGGGCGGTGGCGGAGGAGGCTCCTGGGACCCTGATACCCGTTTGGCCACAGTGGTGTATAACTGCTGGACGAACGTCCTGGACCCAGACCAGATTGTAGGCATATCCTTCTATTCCGGCTACGAGCTGAACGACCAGGGCTATCGGGTGGAAAAACCCTATTACTATATTCCCCTGGAATAGCAAAAACAGAGCGATCCAGAAAAGATGGATCTTCCAGCTTTTCGTGCCCCTGCCTTTTCCGTTCAGGTGTGAAAAAAGGAGAGGGTTAGTCCTCTCCTAAGATTTCCTTGGCAATATAAATGGGGCGGTTTTTGCTCTGCTCGAAGTCCCGGCCCACATACTCGCCGATGATGCCGATGCAGAAGAGCTGGATGCCGGAAAACAGCAGCAGCAACACAATGATGGTTGCGTAGCCCGGAACGGCGATGCCCTTGGTCAGTTTTTCAATGACCACGCAGATGAGATAGAGGATCGCCGCAATACCCGTCACTGTGCCGCAAAGGGTGGCCAGACGCAGTGGTGCCGTGGAAAAGCCAATGATCCCCTCCATGGCATAGGAGAAGAGCTTCCAGAAATTCCACTTGGTTGTGCCGTTGGCCCGGGGGCAGGCAGTGTAGGGGATGAAGTCGGTGCTGTAGCCTACCCAGGCAAAAATTCCCTTAGAGAACCGATGGTATTCCCCCATGGCGAGAATACTGTCCCGGACACTGCGGCGAAAGGTCCGGAAGTCGCTGGCGTCTGGCTGCAGGGGCACCTTGGAAAGGTGATTGATGATTTTATAGAAGCTCTTTTTGAAGAAGGACAGGACCTTGCCCTCTCCGCGGCGGTCCTGGTAGGCGGCTACCACGTCTACTTCCGGTTTTTCCTCCAGAATGGCAACCATATCCCTGACGATTTCCGGCCGCTGCTGTAGGTCCGCATCGATGATGCAGATATAATCCCCCGTAGCATGCTCCAGCCCGGCATATATCCCGGACTCCTTCCCAAAGTTCCGGGAGAAGGACACTACTTTTACTTCGCAGTCTTTCCGGCCGTAGATCTTCTTCAAATTGTGTAAGGTAGCGTCCCGGCTGCCATCATCAATGTAGACGATTTCCAAGGGCAGACCGGCCAGGGCCGCCACCGCCGCCTCATGAAAAGGAATCACATTTTCACCTTCGTTGTAGCAGGGGACTACCAAGGATAGCTTCGCCATAGCATTACGCTCCAATATATAGAAAAGATGGTGCTATTATACCTGGTTGAAGCCGACTCGTCAAGACCAAAGCAAAAAAACCCTTGACAAACCTTTGAAACCTGGTTAGAATACCCCATATATGCAAACACATGGAACGGGAGGTTCCGCCTGAATTTCCGTTGAAGAGAGCGCATGGTTGGTGAGAATGGGCACGGGATAAGCGGATGGTCGCCCGGGAGTGGACTGCCTGAATGGGAGTAGGGCAGTACGGGTCAGCCCGTTACAGCCTTCGAGTGCCCGTTTTTTTCGGGAATTCAGGTGGTACCGCGGAAAGCTTTTCGCCCTGGGTAATTTGCCCAGGGCGTTTTTTCATGGAAAGGAGATCATATATGGCAAAAGAACTGAACAAGGTCTACGACCCTAAGGCCGTGGAATCCGAAATTTACAAGATGTGGGAGGAGGGCGGCTATTTCCACGCCGAGCGGGATGAGAGCAAAAAGCCCTTCACCATCGTCATGCCGCCCCCCAACGTCACCGGCCAGCTCCACATGGGCCACGCCATGGACGCAACCTTACAGGACAGCATCATCCGCTTCAAGCGGATGCAGGGCTACAACGCCCTGTGGATCCCAGGCGTGGACCACGCCGGCATTGCTACCCAGATCAAGGTGGAGGAAGAGCTGCGCAAAGAGGGGCTGACTCGGTACGATCTGGGCCGGGAAAAGTTCCTGGAGCGGGTGTGGGACTGGAAAAACCGGTTCGGTAATCGGATCGTAGAGCAGCAAAAGAAACTGGGTGCCAGCTGCGACTGGGAGCGTGCCCGTTTTACCATGGACAAGGGC
>CAKTHQ010000071.1 GCA_934565415.1 uncultured Oscillospiraceae bacterium | reverse complement strand
CGCCTGACGGCGGGAGAATATATGCGCCGCGAGGTACCGTAAAATATTCCCCCCGCCTGACGGCGGGAGAATATATGCGCCGCGAGGTACCGTAAAATATTCCCCCCGCCTGACGGCGGGAGAATATATGTGCCGCCAGGTACCGTAAAATATTCCCCCCGCCTGACGGCGGGAGAATATATGTGCCGCCAGGCATTTTAAATATTTCCCCCGCCGTCAGGCGGGGAAATATAAACCCTTCTCTCCACCGCAGCGATTTCATATGGCGGAGAGCCATATTTCTTACCGCGCAAGCGGTATTTCACCCGTCCGAAGGACGGATTTCACCAGTACACAAGGGGGCGTTCCCATGGAAACTTCAAAAATCTTAGGCCGGGTCCATTCTTTAGAGAGCTTTGGCTCCGTGGATGGGCCGGGGGTACGTTATGTGATTTTCCTGCAGGGGTGCCGGATGCGCTGCAAATTCTGCCACAACCCGGATACCTGGGATACAAACGCCCCAAATGCCCAAAGCTATACCGCGGAAGATCTGCTGCAAAAGGCCCTGCGGTGCAAGGGCTATTGGGGAAAGCGGGGCGGCATCACCGTCAGCGGCGGGGAGCCCCTATTGCAGATCGACTTCCTGCTGGAGCTGTTCCAAAAGGCCAAGGCCCAGGGGGTGCACACCTGCATCGATACCGCCGGGAACCCGTTTATCTGCCAGGAGCCCATTTATTCCAAGTTCCTGGCTTTGATGGAGGTGACGGACCTGTTACTTGTAGATGTGAAGGAAATGAACCCAAAGCGGCACAAGGCCCTTACCGGGGTGCCCCGGGATAACACTCTGGAAATGCTGCGGTGTTTGGATATGCTCAAAAAGCCCGTATGGATCCGGCACGTTCTGGTGCCCGGAGTTACGGATTTTGATGAGGATCTGCTGGCCCTCCGGGCCTTCCTGGATACCCTGCAAAATGTGGAACGGGTGGAGGTGCTGCCCTACCACACCATGGGCATTTTCAAATGGGAAAAGCTGGGGCTCTCCTATCCTCTGGAAGGCATCGCCCCGCCGGACCGGGAACGGGTGGAGAATGCGAAACGAATATTGAGAGCCGAGTAAAAAGCCCCCGGCCCTTCCTGCCTGGCAGGAAAGGGCCGGGGGGTTTCGTCTTAGTTATGCCGGATACCCTTCAATTCTTCGTTTACATAATCTGTAGTCAGCAGCTTCTTTACGGTGCCCTCCACATCCAGCCGGGTGGTGTTGTGGCTGGTGTAGGCTTCGTCGGCCTGGGTTTGGACCTGGCCCTGGACGACGAACTTGTCGTAGTTCAGGTCCCGGCTGTCGGCGGCCACCCGGAAATAGTTGCCCATGTCCTCGCTGCGGAGACGCTCCTCCCGGGTCATCAGGGTTTCGCAGAGCTTTTCGCCGTGGCGGGTGCCAATGATGTTGGTGCCGGTGTCGCCAAAGAGCTGCTGGACGGCCTTGGCCAGGGTGCCGATGGTGGAAGCGTCGGCCTTCTGGATAAACAGGTCTCCGGGGTTGGCGTTTACAAAGGCAAACTTTACCAGGTCTACCGCTTCATCCAGGTTCATCAGGAACCGGGTCATGTTGGGGTCCGTGATGGTGATGGGATTTCCTGCGTGGATCTGGTCGATGAACAGGGGAATCACACTGCCCCGGGAGCACATGACATTGCCGTAACGGGTGCAGCAGATGGTGGTGCCGCCCCGCTCCGCGGCTACCCGGGCATTGGCGTAAATAACGTGCTCCATCATGGCCTTGGAGATCCCCATGGCGTTGATGGGATAGGCTGCCTTGTCCGTGGACAGGCACACCACCTTCTTTACCCCTGCGTCAATGGCGGCGTGGAGCATATTGTCGGTGCCCTCCACATTGGTCTTTACCGCCTGCATGGGGAAAAATTCGCAGGAGGGAACCTGCTTTAAGGCGGCGGCGTGGAATATATAGTCTACCCCGGGCATGGCATCCTTAATGGACTGGGGATCCCGCACATCGCCTACATAGAACTTGACCTTGCGGGCGGTATCCGGGTGGGTGGCCTGAAGCAGATGGCGCATATCGTCCTGTTTTTTCTCGTCCCGGGAGAAAATGCGGATCTGGCCAATGTCGGTATCCAGAAAATGCTTTAAGACGGTATTGCCGAAGGAGCCGGTACCGCCGGTAATCATTAAAGTTGCGCCGGAAAATTCAGACATGAGTGATTTCCTTTCTAGTTGCCCCGGGCAAACTCCCCAAGGCAGGTAATATGGTCGGCAGCCATTTGCTGCACGGTGTAGGGCCGGATGGTTTCCAATGCCGCCTGGCCAAATGCTTTGCTTTCTACCAGGCATTCCAGTATGGCACCCCGGAGGGCGTGGACATCCTCGGCCGGTACCAAAAAGCCGTTCTTGCCGTTTTGAATCAGCTCCAACCCGGCGTTGCAGCGGTTGGTGGTGATAACTCCCAGGCCAAAGCCCATGGCCTCGTTGACGACCAACCCCCAAATGTCCTCCCGGGTGGGAAGCACAAAAGCATCGGCGGCCATATAATAGCGTTTCAGGGTTTCTTTTTCCTGGAAGGGGACAAAGTGGATACTGGTCAGATCATTTTCCCGGGCAAAGGTCAGGTACTCCTCCGTAGGGGTACCGCCTACGATGTAGATGCCGATGCGCTTATCCAGGCCGTTGGCAGCTTGCAGCAGCAGATCAATGCCCTTCCGGGGGATAAATTGACCGATGGAGAGAATCATCTTCTCTTCCCGGATGCCAAGCCTTGCCCGAAGCTGCCGTTTTTCCTCCCGGGTGGGGCAGGCGGGCAGGATGTCTTCCTCGGTTAAGGAGGAGAAATGGTACCGGCGCAGACGCCTAGGGTCTGCCCCGTAGCGGAGAAAATATTGGTCCAGCTCCCGGCAGGTGGACAGATACATTCCGGCCCCCCGAATGGCCCGGGTTTTGATAAATTCCTTGATGCCGATGCCGCTGCCGGCAAAGGCCCCATCGGCTTCCAGGCAATAGGGAATCCGGCGGAATTTGCACCAGGCAATGGCCAGCAGCTCGGTGGGGGAGGCATTGCCGCAGATTACAATGGCATCCCACTCCCGGTTCAGCCAGGACAGAACCCCGGGACAAATGGCTTTGTCTGCATTGGTGGCCCGGCCTTTCAGATATACCTGGGTATAGCCCGGCAGGCTTTCCGCCGTCCATTTTTTGTCCCGTTCCGTGGAGGCGGGGAGCTGATACAGCACCGTCAGGTCGCAGTCCCGGCTCAGCGTATTAAAAAATTCAACCCGATAGGGGGAAGGCACATTGGACAGAAACAGTACCCGCAGCCTGGTTTGCTCCATAGTAGGGCCCCCTCTCTTTTTCGGGATATGGGTCTGTAGCTCAACAATTATACCACAGGGAGTTTTGATATGTCAATGAAATCAGGAGAGATTCCCGGAACAATGCGGTCATTTTGCCATAGCCGCCCGTTTTAAAACCAGCAGGTAGATTTCCCACAGTCCCAGCCGACGGACCGGCTCCGGGGCAACCAGGGGAAGCTCGGATAAGAGCTCTTCGCCGCTATATACCTTTAAGCTGCCGATTTCCTGCCCTTTTTCCACAGGGGCTGTCAGTTCCGGCTCCAAAAGAATTTCCTGCCGGATAGAGGCCCGCTTTGATTTTGGCAAGAGCATGGCGGCGTCTGCCTCCAGCCTGGGGCTGACGGAGTCGGTTTCGCCCAGCCGCACGGGGACGGTACCCGCATCGGAAATTTCCGGCCGGAACAGGGAAAAATTGGCAAAACCGTAGTCCAGGAGGGTTTTACAGGCGGCATTCCGGATTTTGCTGCTTTCACAGCCCATGGTTACGGCAATCAGCTCCAGGCCATCCCGCTGGGCGGAGGCGGACAGGCAGTAGCCGGCCCCAGTTGTAAAGCCGGTTTTCAGGCCGTTGGCTCCGGGGTAAAACCGGATGAGCTTGTTGGTATTGGACAGGCCGAAGGCCCCGCCGCGGACGGTATCCATCCAGATGGTGGTGAACTTTGTAATGTCCGGATGCTTTAAAAGCAGCTCCCGGGACATGAGGGCAATGTCGTAGGCGCTGGTGCGGTGGCTGGCGGCGTCGGGGCCGTCGTCCAGGCCGGTACAGTTGACAAAGTGGGTATCGTTCATGCCCAGCTCCCCGGCCCGCTGGTTCATCCGGTCCACAAAGGCGGATTCACTCCCTGCCAGGTGCTCAGCCATAGCGCAGGCACAGTCGTTGGCGGAGGAAACGGCGATGGACTTGAGCATTTCCGATACGGACATCTGCTCCCCGGCTTTCAGAAAGATCTGACTGCCGCCCTTGGCAGCGGCGGCCTCGGAGGCGGTGACGGTATCGCTGTAGCTCAAGACTCCGGAATCGATGGCCTCCATAATCAGCAGCATAGTCATAATTTTGGTCACGCTGGCCGGGGCCAAAGCTTCGTGGGCATTTTGCTCCAACAAAACCGTCCCTGTGGCGGTATCCATCAGAACGGCGCTTTTGGCCTTTACCTGGAGGCCGTCGGCGTATCCCGCAGGCATCTGGGCCAGAAGAATCGCAAGGGCAAACACCAGGGCAAAAATTCGTTTCATCTCCATCCCCTCCATTTGCTTCCAGCATACGCCTTGAAACCATAATTGATTCCTATGATACTATAATAAAATTTATATGGGGCGAAATATTGAAGTATATATCTTTTTCTGCTATAATACCTGCGAAACACAGGAAAAATGCTTACTTTTGGAGGAAAAGCGCATGAGAGGAATCCCGTCCCTGATTACCGACATCCGCAAAAAGGTTTTCACCGAGGTGGCCCGGATGGCCTACAGCGGTGGCGACTACACCAAGGCAGAGGACCTGCCCTATGTCATCGTTCCCGGCGACCAGCCCCTGCACCGGGAATCCGTATTTCTGGAGCGGGCCATTGCCGGAGAGCGGGTCCGGCTGGCCATGGGCCTGCCCGTCCGTTCCGTCCAGACCCGGAGCCTGCTCACCGAGGGCATGGACCACGCTGCCATTGCCCAGCAGTACTACGAGCCCCCCCTCATCAACATCATCCCTTATGCCTGCCATGCCTGCCCCACCAACCAGTACAAGGTGACGGAGAACTGCCAGAACTGTCTGGCCGCCTCCTGCCAGCAGGTGTGTCCCCGGGATGCCATCAGCTTCGTCAACGGTAAGAGCCACATCGACCCCAGCAAGTGCATCAAGTGCGGCAAGTGCGCCCAGGCCTGCGACTACAACGCCATTATCCACATGGAGCGGCCCTGCCAGGCTGCCTGCGGCATGGATGCCATCGGTGCGGATGAGAACGGCAAGGCCATTATCAACCAGGATAAGTGCGTCTCCTGCGGCCAGTGCCTGGTATCCTGCCCCTTCGGCGCCATTGTAGATAAGGGCCAGATCTATCAGGTGGTCCGCTCCATCGTAGAGGGAAACGAGGTTTATGCCATCGCCGCTCCGGCCTTTGCCCGGCAGTTCGGCAAGGATGTAACCGTGGCTAAGTTCCGGGCTGCGGTCCAGCAGCTGGGCTTCAAGGACCTGGTGGAGGTTGCAGTCGGCGCAGATATCTGCACTGTGGAAGAGGCAAAGGACTTCGTGGAGAAAGTCCCTGCCGAGCAGCCCTATATGGCTACCTCCTGCTGCCCTGCCTGGCACGCCATGGTTCACAAGCTGTTCCCCGCCCAGGCGAAGAACATCTCCATGACCCTGACCCCCATGGTGTATACCGCCCGCATGGTTAAGAAGGAGCACCCCAATGCCAAGATCGTCTTTGTGGGCCCCTGCGCCGCCAAGAAGCTGGAGGCCATCCGGGAGAACATCCGCTCCGATGTGGACTTCGTACTGACCTTTGAAGAGTTCATGGGTATGTTCGAGGCCAAGGAAGTGGACTTTGAGAACCTGCCCGAGGTAGGCGCCCCCGACGAGGGTACCGCAGCCGGACGGGGCTTCGCCGTGGCCGGTGGTGTGGCCCGGGCTGTGGTGGAAGTGGTTCACGAGAAGTACCCCGACATGGAAGTGAAGGTTGCCAATGCCCAGGGCCTGCGGGAGTGCCGCAAGCTCATGAACATGGCCAAGGTTGGCAAGTACAACGGTTATCTTCTGGAGGGCATGGCCTGCCCCGGCGGCTGTATTGCCGGTGCCGGTACCATTCTGACCATTGCCGATGCCACTAAGGCCGTAGAGGCCTCCATGAAGCTGGCTTCCAAGAAGAACCCCCTGGAATCCCAGTATGCCGATCTGGCCGAAAAGCTGGACTGAGTTTTTTCGAAAAAGCAAATCGCCGCAATCCGGTGCAAGACCGGGCTGCGGCGATTTTGCATAAGGGGTGCAAAAAACCCGCCCCTCTCGGGGCGGGCGAAAAAGCAAGTCTTACTAAATTACAGGAACTTAGCGAAGTACTTGATGGTGCGGCACATCTGAGAAACGTAGGAGTTCTCGTTGTCGTACCAGGACACAACCTGAACCTGAGCCTTGCCGTCGGGCAGAGCGTTGACCATGGTCTGGGTGGCGTCGAACAGGGAGCCGAAACGCATACCGACGATGTCGGAGGAAACGATCTCATCCTCGTTGTAGCCGAAGGACTCGGTAGCGGCAGCCTTCATGGCGGCGTTGATCTCGTCCTTGGTAACAGCCTTGGAAACAACGGCGTTCAGGATGGTGGTGGAGCCGGTGGGGGTGGGAACACGCTGAGCAGCGCCGATCAGCTTGCCGTTCAGCTCGGGGATAACCAGGCCGATGGCCTTAGCAGCACCGGTGGAGTTGGGAACGATGTTCACAGCGCCGGCGCGGGAACGACGCAGGTCGCCCTTTCTCTGGGGGCCGTCCAGGATCATCTGGTCGCCGGTGTAAGCGTGGATGGTGCACATAATGCCGGACTCGATGGAAGCCAGGTCATTCAGAGCCTTGGCCATGGGAGCCAGGCAGTTGGTGGTGCAGGAAGCGGCGGAGATGATGTTGTCTTCCTTGGTCAG
>CAKTHQ010000070.1 GCA_934565415.1 uncultured Oscillospiraceae bacterium | reverse complement strand
GCCACCCCCTCCATGCAGGAGGGGGGAATGGGGATTTTTCCCGCAGGCGGACACCATTCAACTAACCCTACAAATCCTTATTTGCCGCCCCCTTTCCGTGTTCTCTCTGTCATGCTATAATATAAATGAGGGATACGCACAGTTTTTCGAAAAAGAAGGCATTGCTATGAGATGTAGGCGCTTTTCTATTTGGTTACTTCTGGTCCTGCTGCTGGCCTTCTCCGCCTGTGGCTCTGCCCCGGGGGACTCGGATTTCCCGCCGAAGGAAGAAACGGTGCAGAAGGCCGCGGAAGCTCTCGGCTGGACTCTGGACCCGGCGGGGACGGAAATCTGGGCAAATGGGCACGTTTTGTATACCCTGAGTGGAGAAAACCTGCCTCAGGTATCCGTTTCCTGCGCTCTGGTGGATGGAAAGCGGACCGTGACCTTGATTTGCATAGCGATGGACCTTCCGGAGGAGCCGGTGTTTGCCTGGGAGGACTGGGAAAAGGCTGCCTCTCTGGCAGAGACCCTGTATGGCGGCTTCCAGGAAGGGGAGCTTTACCGAAGCCTTTTCGGCGCGCCATCAGAACACGATGAGGATGGGACATTGACCTGGGAAGCGGAAAGCAAGGCAGGGTATGCCCGGCTGCGCTGGTCCCCGGCACCCGGCACCGCGGAGCAAAGCTTCCCGGAGACAACCGTTCAGGATTGGCGGGAAACGGTGTACATTTCTCTATATCCTTCTAAAACGGTTTACGAAAATATGGGAAAAGGCGCTTGATCGGATTTTTTAGAATCAACAAGGACCTGTGTACCCCGCAAAAAGGAAACACAGGTCCTTGTTTTTTATGCTGCCACCCTTGCGTGCCGTTTCGACAGCATCTTTGCAATGCAGCAGGTGACGGAGAAGGCGAAAACCGCGTCCCGGAAAATGTCCGGTTCTTTTTTCAGGTACTCCCTGTGGTTGTCCTGGATGGTATCCATGACGGTGCGACCGGGGGCTCTGGGGGGCTGGTTGTGGGATTTCAGAAAGTTTAAAAAGTAGATTTGCAACTGGTCCTCGTAGGCCTTATGCTCCCGCAGGTCCGTGGGGAAGCTGGCGTTGTGGGCGTAAGTAAAGGCATCGGTGGTGTAGTGGATCAGCTTTCCGGCGGTGTAGTAGTCCAGGGCGTTCCACCGGGGCTTTTCTTCCAGGCGGCGGGCAATGCGGCCCATAAAACGCCTGGCGTTTTCATAGTTGTGGCCCCGGAGCCATTGGGCGCGAATGGAGCCTTTTAGATAGGTGGCCGGATTCCGGTCCGGCTCGATGCAGCCCAGCAAAAAGGCGGTGCGATACCGTGCGGGAATCTGGGGGAAATAGGTATTTACAAGGTAACTGCCCAACTGACAGTGGCTTTTTCCACGCATACGAAACAGTCCTTTCTTGTCGGAAGAAGTCTTTTTTTCGTGGCCAATTATAGCACAGCTTTCAAAAAAAGTGTGAACAACCGAAAATCTTAAAAAAGATTTATGAATCAGACAAAAAACCCGGGTATGGATACCTGTTTTTGCGGTATTTCGACAAGCAAACAGGGATATAATGGGGGTGAATTCCAAGAAAAGAGGGGAGAAGACCCATTATGAAAGAGCTTCTGTTTGAATTTGCCACATTTTTGCTTGCCGCAGTCCAGGCTGCCGGATTCATGTGGGTAATGGCCGCCTTTGTACCCTGACCAGAGAAAACAAAATTCATAGTTGTAAAAATTCCCCGGGCGTTGTATAATGTAACGAGTCAGCTAATTTTTCATTGTTCGGGGGATAGATACATGAACAAAAATAAGGATATTTCCGCATTCCTGAAGCCCGGAAGCCATGTGCATCTGGTGGGCATCGGAGGCGTATCCATGCGGCCGCTGGGACTTGTACTAAAGGGAATGGGAATGACCGTTTCCGGCTCGGATATGAGTTCCTCTGTATCTACAGACGAACTGATTGCCCACGGCATCCATGTGGACATCGGCCACAGCGCAAATAACATCATCGGCGCGGACTGCCTGATCCGTACCGCCGCCGCCCACAACGACAATCCGGAGATTGCCGCTGCCCGGGCTGCCGGAATTCCGGTATTCGAGCGAGCCCAGGCCTGGGGCGAAATTATGAAGTCCTATAAAAACGCCATCTGCATTTCCGGCACCCACGGCAAGACCACCACCACCTCCATGATGACCCATATCCTTATGGAAGCCGGGGCGGACCCCACGGTGATGATCGGCGGCTACCTGCCCTTGCTGCACGCAGGTCACCGGGTGGGCCACGGGGATACCATCGTGCTGGAAAGCTGCGAATATTGCGATTCCTTTTTGAATTTCTTCCCCACCATTGCGGTGGTGCTGAATGTGGAAGCGGACCATCTGGACTACTTTAAGGACCTGGCGGATATTCAGAAATCATTCCACAAGTTTGCCGGTATGGCCACCGACGGGGTGGTCGCCAACGGCGACGATCCCCATACCGTTAAGGCGCTGGAGGGCATCCCCTATGTGTCCTTCGGCCTTGGGGAGGGGAACCGGGTCACCGCGGCGAATATCAGCGAGGACTGGAGGCACTTTGATGTGCTGTGCGACGGGAAGTACTACTGCCACCTGGACCTGGGAGTCCTGGGCCGGCACAACGCCATGAACGCCCTGGCTGTGGCGGCTACCTCCTGGGTTATGGGGCTCTCCGGCAGCGATGTCGCCAAGGGCATCAGCGCCTTCCATGGGGCGGGCCGCCGGATGGAATACAAGGGCACCTATCACGGGGCCCAGGTATATGACGACTATGCCCACCATCCCGATGAGCTCAGGGCTACTCTGGAGGCCATCCGGGGCATGGGGGACCATCGGCTGGTGCTGGCCTTCCAGCCCCACACCTATACAAGAACCAAGCTATTGATGGATGACTTCATCCGGGAGCTAAAGAAGGCGGATGTGGTGGTTTTAGCGGAAATATACGCCGCCCGGGAGAGCAATACCATCGGAATCTCCTCTGCCGACCTGGCTGCCCGGATCCCCGGCAGCATCTACTGTGAGACCCTGCAGGATGTGACCGAGACATTGGCGCAAATCGTCAGGGATGGGGACATTGTGGTTACCATGGGCGCCGGTGATATTTTCCGGGCAGGGGAGGCCCTGCTGGCAGGAGACAAGGGAAAAGAGGAACGGAAATGAAAGCTTACAGCGTTTGCATTCTTTTTGGCGGCATGAGCCCGGAGCATGAGGTGTCTCTGCGCAGTGCCGAATCGGTACTGAACAATATCGACAAGACCAAATACAATGTGTTCCCCGTGGGCATCACCAAGGAGGGAAAGTGGATTCTATACGGCGGTAAGGACTATTCCGATCTGCCCAGCGGCCGGTGGCTTACCCATCCGGACAATCGGGCCGCGGCCATCTCCCCCATCCGGGGTCAGGGCCTGCTGACCTTTGAAGGGGACTGCGTGGTAAGGGAACGGATCGATGTGGCCTTCCCGGTGCTCCACGGCGAGAACGGCGAGGACGGCACCATCCAGGGGCTGCTGCAGCTGGCAGGCATCCCCTATGTGGGCCCCCATGTGGCGGCCTCCGCGGTGGCCATGGATAAGACTCTCACCAAGCTGGTGGCGGACAACGCGGGGATTCCTCAGGCTGCCTGGCAGCTTGTCCGCCGGGCCGATATGGGCAGCCGGATGGAGGGAACGCTGGATGCTCTGGAGGGGCGCTTCAGCTATCCCATGTTCGTCAAGCCCGCCGGTACCGGCTCTTCCGTAGGTGTCTCCAAGGCGGCAGATCGGGAGGACCTGAAAAAAGCCCTGCTGGCGGCAGAGAAATATGACGACAAGGTACTGGTAGAGGAATTCATCCGTGGCCGGGAGGTAGAGGTTGCCGTTATGGGGAACGCCAGCCCTGTGGCCTCCGTCTGCGGCGAAATTGACTCCGGCGCGGACTTCTACGATTACGATGCCAAGTACATTACCGATACCTCTGTGGCCTATGTACCCGCCCGTATTCCGGAGGAGGTTTCGGAAAAGGTCCGGGATATGGCTGTGCGGGTCTATAAGGCCATCGGCTGCCAGGGCCTGAGCCGGGTGGACTTCTTTGTGACCTGGGAAGACAATCGGGTCGTGTTCAACGAAATCAATACCATTCCGGGCTTTACTTCCATCTCTATGTACCCCAAGCTCTTCGGGGCCAGCGGGGTGCCCTACAGCCAGCTCATCGACAAGCTTCTGGAGCTGGCAATGGAGGCAAAATAATGAACGGCACACCGGTATTGCTGTCCATCACCGGCCGCCAGACCTACGCAGACCAGGAGCCGGAGACCATTGAGCTGGTCACCGATGGAACCATGACCTTCCGGGACGGCGGCTGGGACATCAGCTACGAGGAAAGTGCCCTCACCGGCATGGAGGGAGTTACCACCACCTTCCGGGTAGAGCCGGGAGTGGTCACCCTGTCCCGTACCGGCAAGCTGGCCTCCACCATGGTTTTTAAAGAGCGGGTACCCCACGACTCCCTGTACCAGATGGAGTTTGGGGCCCTGCTCCTGACGGTCAACGCCACCCGGGTTTACTACGATATCGTCCCCGATGGCGGCACCATCGACCTGGTGTATGAAATCTGCATCGAAAACACCGAGGCCGGGGTTATTGATTACCATCTGGATATTCGGGCAAAATAACAAATTCCCCCATGCACGCATGGGGGAAAATTTTTTAGGTGTTCAGCCGGAGAGCAAGTTCGATTTCGTCCCCGTCGTCATTGCCGGTTTCTGTGAAGCCCAGGTTCCGGTAGAGTTTCAGGGCGGCGGCATTCTCCTTGTGGCAGGTCAGCACCACCTTGCCGGAATCCCCAAAGGGCTTCCGGGCGATGTAAGATAGGCAAGCCTGCATGGCGGCGGTTCCGTAGCCCCGGCCCTGATAACCGGCATCGATCATCAGGTGCCAAATGTTGTACTCTGCCAGGTCGTAGTCGTAAATCACCATGACATAGCCCACCATGGTATCCCCGCGGTAAATGCCGAAGGGGGTACATTGGCTGTAGTACACATAGGCATGGGCCAGGCTCCGGATGGGATGGGACACAAAGGTTTCCTGATTGGGCCCCAGCTTCAGCCGAAAAGCGTCCACAAAGTTGTTTTCACCGATTTTTTGTAAAGTAATCTGATTCATAAGATCCTCCCAAAGCTGCGGGGGATCATATTGAGTTACTTTTAAAACGAGACAATTTTAATTGGCTCGTTTTTATTAGTGACTCATAATGAGACTAGATTCTGCCATTTTTTCGAAAAGGACAGAATCCGCAGCACGTTTGCGTGATGCTTTTCAAATAAAATGTTCGCATTTTATTTGAAAATAGTATCAGAAGATAGAATCCCCCTGATAAACAAATGTACGGCTTACAATATTCGCCATAATGAACATCTCCTTTCAAGGTGGGAATATCTATCTGAACGCGAAGCAAATCGCGGGGTTTTCCGAACAGATGATTCCAATATACAGTAGCAATTTGCAAAAAGCAAGGGAAATGATAACGGTAAACAGGGGCGTTCCTGCGCGGGCCAATGCGTCCTTAGTACGGCGTTATCCTTCTGCCGCCATTTCTACGCCGCCCTGGGGACGGATGGAGAGAACGTGGCAGGCGCCCTGGCCCAGGGCGGCATCCAGCCCGGCGCGGAATTCCTCCAAAAGCGCAAAGGGTACAAAGGCCTGGACCGTACCGGCAAAGCCGCCGCCGTGGACCCGGCAGGCCCCTTTGCCATTCAGGTAGTGCTCGCACAGGGCAAGGGTCAGCGCCACATCCTGGTGGGCCGTGTATCCGGCAGGAATTACATTTTGCAGGTACATATAGGAGGACTGACCGCTTTCCCTTACCAATTGCAGGAATCGGTCAAAGTTTCCTTCCCGCAGGGCGATCACCTGCTGAGGAACCCGGGCGTTGTCCTGATAGAAGTGGACGGCCCGTAAAATCGCCCGGTCCGGGCAGGTTTTCCGCAGGGCGGGGATGGCGGCGTAGAAATCCTTTTCCGGGATCTGGGACAGGACCTCTTTGCCGAAGTAGGCGCAGACCTGCCCCAACTCCCCCGGAATGGCGGCGTACTCATCGGTCAGGTCCGCGTGGCTGGCCTGGCTGTCGATGATGCATAGGGCGTGGCCACAGGCGGAGAAATCAAAGTCCACCGGCTGGATGATGGGATGGTCCTTGTCATAAAAATCAATGGTCACCAGGTTTCCTACGGCAGAGGCGGTCTGGTCCATAAGCCCGCAGGGTTTACCGAAGAACACGTTTTCCGCATATTGGCCAATCCGGGCAATCTCCGGCTGGGACACCCTGGCGTCAAAGAACAGGTGGTTGACAATGGTCCCGATCAGCACCTCAAAGGCGGCGGAGGAGCTCAGACCGGAGCCGGGGAGCACCGTACTTTCGCAGTAGGCGTCAAAGCCTTCTACCGGGCATCCCAATTCCGCAAACCTTGCGCAGACCCCCCGCACCAGGGCCGGAGTGGTATTGATTTCCTCGGCCTGGGGCACCAGGGTATTCAGACCCACTGTACACATTGGGTAGCCCTTAGAGAGAATGCGGACGGTTTTCGCACCGTTGACGGCCACCGCCGCCCGGGTGTCCAAATTCACCGCCCCGGCCAGTACCCGGCCCCGCTGATGATCCGTATGATTGCCGCCGATTTCCGTCCGTCCAGGGGCAGAAAAATACCGGCTGGGCTTCCTACCAAAGGCAGCCTGAAAGCCGCTATCCAAAACCCGGCGCTCCTCGCCGGAAAGAACGAGACTGGGTAAAGACATATGTACGCCTCCTGAGCTTGAAGTGTTCTGCGCTGCTGAAAATGATTATACACTGTCTTTTGCAAAAAGGGAAGAGCGGGAACCGTTTTTCTACAGCTTCTTTATATCTGTCCGGAACAGGCCGTGATGGGCACAGTACCAGCATACCAGGCTATAATCTAAAAAGCAGCCTACGGAGCGTAGAGATAAAAATCATTGACAACCGGGCAAATCTGTGCTATCATATAGAGGCGATGAAAAGTGTACAATATGGGGGTATAGCTCAGCTGGGAGAGCGCTTGAATGGCATTCAAGAGGTCAGCGGTTCGATCCCGCTTATCTCCACCACCAATGGCGCAAGCCGA
>CAKTHQ010000069.1 GCA_934565415.1 uncultured Oscillospiraceae bacterium | reverse complement strand
TCACCCGATTGACCTTGAAGTTGTTAAACGCGTACTGCAATAGGGTAACCATTTCGTCGAAGTTGCCGTAGTTCAGCACCGTCCAGCCATTTTCGGCGAACTGACGGGTGGCACCCATGATGACGCACACCAGATTCAGACCCTTTTTCTTTTCCGTAGAATTATCAAAGGTACATACGATGCTGGCGCCGTTGTTTTCGGAATAGCTGGCCATACCGCTGGTAACGCCCTTGTAGTTGTACTTGGGCACGATGGAAGTTTCCATCAGGTAGTTCTGGGACTTAAAGGACCGTTTATCCGATACGTTGGTGGCCGGAACATCCCAGCTCTGGACGGAGAGAAGATCAAACATCTTCTCGTTGGCGGTAGCCTCCATCATGATGCGCACCATATCCCGGGCGGTGGTATACTGGCTGCCGGAGCCGACGCCGTGGACATCGGTAAATACGGTATTCAGGCACCCCATCTGCTGGACCCGCTGATTCATCATTTCCACAAAGGTGTTCCGGGTGCCCGCTACATACTCTGCCAGGGCCACGGCGGCATCGGCAGCGTTCTGCATGATCATGCAGTGCAAAAGGTCGTTGACGGAAATCTGCTCCTCACTTTTGAGCTTGACATTCACGGCGCCGCCGGGAATTCTGGATGCAATGCCCGCGCCGCAGGTAACGATGGTGTCCAGGTCCTGGACACGCTCCAAAACAATAAGGGCGGTAACGATTTTGGAAAGAGAGCCGGGGGCCAGCTTGGCGTCCGGGTTGTAGGCGTATACCAGGGTTTTGGTATCCCGTTCATAGATGATGGCGCTTTGGGCCGAGGGCAGCTTCCGGTCGGATCCCGCCAGGGGCACCTGGCCGTCCAGGGTGCGGCAGCCATTAAAAATGGACACACTGCCAAAGGCATACTCCGTTTGGGGCGCCTGGGCGTCCTCCGCCAGGTCCGGTTCCGGCTCCGTCAGAGCCGGATCTTCTTCGGTAACAACCTCCGTCGTATCCTCGGCTGCCACGGAAAACGGAATGCAGCCAATCAGAATGGAGAAGGCCAGAAATAAGGAAAGCAAGGATTTTTTCATATTTCCCCCTAAATTTCTCCGCCGGGGTTGTCCGGCCGGGAAAATTCGTGTATAATGGTTAAAGCAATTATAGCAGTTTTTCAAATCGCCGTCAATCATCGGGCGGCGGTGTTTCCAAAATAGTTACAGGAGCCTCACATTTGGAAAGGAGCATTTCCCACATGAAAATTCTGGTGGTAGACGACGAAGCCCTGCTGGTCAAGGGCATTCGGTTCAATTTAAAAAGCGAGGGCTACGAGGTTATTACCGGGTCCAATGGCCAGGAGGCCGTAGAGCTGACTCAAAAGGAGCAGCCGGATCTGATCGTTCTGGATGTGATGATGCCCGTTATGGATGGGCTGACTGCCTGCAGCAAAATACGGGAATTTTCCGATGTCCCCATTATTCTCCTCACCGCCAAGGTAGAGGATATGGACAAGCTCATCGGCTTCGACCACGGAGCGGACGACTATCTGACCAAACCCTTTAACATTCTGGAGCTGAAGGCCCGGATCCGGGCTCTTTTGCGCCGGGCAGGCCCCAGTGAAAAAAAGGAAGCCCCCAATCGCCTGGCAGGCGGCAACATCACCCTGGACCTGGATGCCCGAAATGCCTATAAGGGCGAAGAGCTCGTCATGCTGACGGCCAAAGAGTTTGATGTGATTGAATTCCTGATGCGCAACGCCGGAAAGGTTTACTCCCGGGAAGCCTTACTTGATACCATCTGGGCCTACGAATACCGCAGCGATATTCGGACCGTTGATGTCCACATCCGCCGCCTGCGGGAAAAGCTGGAAGAAAACCCGGCCCAGCCCCAGCATATTCTTACCAAGTGGGGGGTTGGTTACTATTTCAGCAAATGACCGCCCCCCCATCCGGAGCTATCGCACCGCCCAGTTTCACTACGCTATGACCTATGTGGCCATTACCGCAGTGGTGCTTGTGATGCTGAATCTGATCTGCACCCGGCTCAGTCAGCGGCTGTTTTACGAAAACAAGGAAAGCGCCATGATTGAAAAATGCCAGCTGGCATCCGATGAGCTCTCCACCCTGGATGTATGGAACAACACCACGGTCTCCGGGGTTCTCAGTCAGCTGGAAAGCCTGCGGGCCTCCCGGCTCATTGTTACGGACCAAACCGGCTTGTGTATCTACGACAGCACCGGTGCCGAGCTGGGCAGCTATACCCTGCTGCCGGAAATTCTGAGCGCCTGCCAAGGCAACGATGTATTCTCCTGGCGTTATCACGACTCTGCCATGATTTCCCGGGCCTCTACCCCCATTGTCAGCGGCGGATCCATCGCCGGATGCGTGTATGTCGCGGAATACGACAATGCCCAGGGTGCCGTCATCGATCAGCTCCTGGGGACCATTGCCCGGATTACCGTGATTTTGGAGCTGGCCGTCATCGTCTTCTCTCTGGCCTACTCCCGGCACTTCTCCCGGCGGATGAGCGCCATCCTGGACTCTATGCACATCATCCAGCAGGGCAACTACACAGAGAAAGTCAACATCGGCGGCAATGACGAGCTGACCGTATTGGCCAGCGAATTCAACGACCTGACGGAGCGTCTTCAGACTTCGGAGGAAAAGCGCCGCCGGTTTGTTTCCGACGCCTCCCACGAGTTAAAAACCCCCCTGGCCTCCATCAAGCTGCTGACGGATTCCATTTTGCAAAATGATATGGATACCGAAACCATGCGGGAATTTGTAGAGGACATCGGCAGCGAGGCCGAGCGTTTGAACCGGATGACCGCCAAGCTTTTGTCCCTGACCAAGGTAGACAGCCAGGAAATGCCGGAAAGCGAGCTGATTCACATGGCCCCGACGGTCCAGCGGGTGGTACGGATGCTGCGCCCGGTGGGTGAAAAGAACAATGTTACCATCGTTACACACCTGGAAGAGGACAGCACCGTCCTGATTACGGAGGACGACCTGTATCAAATCGTCTTTAATCTGATTGAAAACGGAATCAAATACAACAGCCCTCCCGGCAGCGTTACCGTAACCCTGGGACGCACGGCTGACGGGGCCCTGCTTACCGTGGCAGACACCGGCACGGGAATTCCCCCGGAAGCCTTGAGCCACATCTTCGAGCGGTTCTACCGGGTGGACAAGGCCCGCTCCCGGCAAACCGGCGGCAGCGGCCTGGGGCTGGCCATTGTAAGGGCCATTGTCAACCGGAACCGGGGAGAAATTCAGGTGGACAGCGCCCCGGGCAAGGGCACCACCTTTATTGTAACCTTCCCCATGTTCGATACGGAGGTGGACGACCTGTGAAACGCATTGCCTCTTTGCTGCTCGCTTGCCTGCTGCTTTTTGGCTGTGGAAAAAAAGCAGAGCCCTCAGGCATCCGCTTTTACTACCCCCGAAAAGATTATGTCTACCAGATCACCGGAGGGGCCGTCGGGTTTGAGACCCGGGATGTGACCCAGGCGGAATTAAGCTATGTTCTCCGCCTGTATCTGCTGGGCCCCCAGGATGAGGCTCTGGAAGCCGTGTATCCCAGCGATGTCCGCCTGGAAAGCGCTCAGATTGACGGCAACACCGTCACCGTCCGGCTCTCCTCCGTTGGCAACCGGATGACGGACATTTCCTTTACCCTGGCCGCCTCCTGTCTGGCCAAAACCTGCTTCGCCTTCACCGGCACCAATACCCTGATCCTCCAAAGCGGCGACCGGCGGCTCACCCTGGAAGAAGATATGCTGACCTTCCAGGACACCAGCGCCAGCCTGGGGACGGAAGAAACAGAAAGGACCACCCCATGAAATTTGTATCCTGGAACGTAAACGGCCTGCGGGCCTGTGTGGCCAAGGGGTTTGAAGACTACTTTGCCCAGGCGGACGCGGACTTTTTCTGCCTGCAGGAAACCAAGCTCCAACCCCATCAAATCGAATTAAACACCCCGGGCTATACCCAGTACTGGAACTCCGCCGAGAAAAAGGGCTACTCCGGCACCGCTATTTTCGCCAAGCACGAGCCTCTTTCCGTTACCTACGGCGTGGGCGTCCCGGAGCTGGATACCGAGGGGCGGCTCATCACCCTGGAATACCCGGGCTTTTATCTCGTCACCTGCTACACCCCCAACGCCCAGCAGGAGCTGGCGCGGATCGACCACCGGCTTGCCTGGGAAAGTGCCTTCCGGGAATATCTGAAAAAACTGGATGTCCAGAAGCCCGTCATTATCTGCGGGGACCTGAACGTAGCCGCCACGGCCATCGACCTGAAAAACCCAAAATCCAACGAAGGCAACGCCGGTTACTCCATCCAGGAGCGGGAGGCCTTCCAGGCCCTTCTTTCCTGCGGCTTTACGGACAGCTACCGGCGCCTGTATCCGGACAAGATCGAATACTCCTGGTGGTCCTACCGCTTCCAGGCCCGGGCCAAGAACGCCGGCTGGCGCATCGACTATTTCCTGGTGTCCGACCGGATCGCGGAGAAGATTCTGGATGCCAAAATTGAGACAAGTGTTCTGGGGTCCGACCACTGCCCGGTGGTGCTGGGAATAGAGCTGTGATTTTTGTTTGACTTTTCTCCAAAATACGTGTACAATAGATTATCGACTGAGCTGGACAGCCGCGGATGGGAACCGAAAGGACCCAGATGAGGAAAGTCCGGGCTCCATAGGGCAAGGATAACGGGTAACGCCCGCCGGGGGTGACCCCAGGACAAGTGCAACAGAGAGATACCGCCCGTCCCCCTTTATTGGGGCCCCCGCAAAAACATTGTTTTTGTGGGGAGAGGAGGCGCAGCGAAATGAGCGAGACCTGCCGCTTGCGGCAGGTCGAGGGATATGGAGCTTGTGCCGACGAGTAAGGCTGAAAAGGTGCGGTAAGAGCGCACCCAGCCCATGGTAACATGGGTTTTATGATGTAAACTCTATCCGGAGCAACACCGTGTGTGGGACAACAGGCTTGCCCGGCCGTCCCCAAGAGGTGGCTTGATCCCGTGAGCAATTGCGGGGCTAGATAGATGGCTGTTTAAACAGAACCCGGCTTATAGGCTCAGTCGCTTTTTGAAAAGAAAGACTGTTAAAACATTCTGTCATTGCGAACCAGCACCCGCGCTGGTGTGGCAATCCCCCGGACCATCCAGGAAGTTGCCGCATCAACGTGTATGCCACTTCGTTTTGGCAGCAGATTTTAACAGTCTATTTTCTTGCATTTTCCCCCCGGCTGTGCTATAGTTTTTTATTATCTCGATATGGAGGCCCCAAATGGGTTTGCGCAAAATTCTTGTTGTTTCTACCGTAACTCTTTCCCTGCTGGCCCTGCCCGGCTGCGGTACGGCCAAGGCCACCGTAGAGCAGGCCACCGCCCCCACCCAGGTGACGGAGGATCCGGCCCTGCTCGCAGAAAACCTGACCATGGTGGTGACCTACGAAACCGTGGGCCAGCTGGAAAATTATAAAAACCTGAAAACCCTGGATGCCACCGGCAGCACCTGCTACCCGGCATTGGAGGTCTACGCCCGGAACCATCCGGAGGTGCTGGTATCCTATACCGTATCCCTGGGCAATGTGGAGGTGCCCCACGGCATCGAGGAGATCAGCCTGAATGCCCAGGATACAGACTTCGAAACCCTATCTACCAACCTGCAGTATTTAAAGGACACCAAGCGCCTTGTCCTTCCCAAAACCAATCTCACCGCCGAGGAGCTGGATACTCTGGCCCAGAAATACCCGGACATGGAGATCAGCTACACCTTAGGCCTGGCCGGGAAGGAATACACCGCCGACACCACCCAGGTAGATCTGTCCGCCCTGGCCTCTTCCGATGTGCTGGCAGCGGCGGAGACCCTGGGCCGGATGCCGGAACTTACCAAAGTGGAATTTATGTCCGCCGACGGAAAAAGCAATCTGAGCCTCGAGGATGTACAGGTGTTGGCCAACGCCGCCCCCCAGGCCAGCTTCCACTATACCTTTACCCTGTTTGGCTCCACCATTTCCACAGACGATGAACAGGTCAGCTTTAAAAACCTGAGCCTGACGGAGGAGGACATCCCCACCCTCCGGGCCGCCCTGGGGGCCATGACGGACTGCAAGGCCTTCATCCTGGAAAACTGCGGCCTGAGCAATGAGCAGATGGCCGAAATTCGGGCAGAGTTCCCCAGAACGGAGCTGGTATGGCGGATCCAGTTCGGCAAATACAGCGCCATGACCAATGTGGAGACCATCCGGGCCGTATATAATGTCTTCGACGACACCTCCGAAGCCCTGAAGTACTGCTGGCGGACCAAATACATGGACATTGGCCACAACGAGACATTGACGGACCTGTCCTTCGTAGGCTATATGCCGGACCTGGAAATTCTCATTGCCTCCGGCTGCGCCGTTAAGGAGCTGACGGGCTTTGAAAACTGCAAGAAGCTGGAATTTCTGGAGCTGGCCTACTGCTATAAGCTGGAAAACATCGATGCTTTGGCCGGCTGCGAGAACCTGAAAAACCTGAATATCTGCTACTCCAAAATCTCCAGTCTCACCGCCCTGGACGGCCTGCCTCTGGAGCAGTTTATGTGCAAACAGACCCGGGTAGGCGCCGCGGAGCAGAAGGTGTTTAAAGAAATCCACCCCAACTGCGTCACCAATTTCTATGGCAAGGAGCCCTACGCCGGCGCCGGCTGGCGGTATGTGGACAACGGCAAGACCTATACCGAAATCTACAAAAAGGTCCGCGAAGTCTTCGGCTACGACGATATGCCCCAGCCTACCGTGGCAGCAAAATAAATTACGGCCTGTGCGCTGTTTTTGGCAGCATACAGGCCGTATGCATTTGTTCTGCCCAGCTATGCAAGAGCAAATTGCAATTTGTTCCTTTTTTATAAATGGACACATACTTAACGGAAAATAAAAAACTTTTTTCTTGACAAACCTGCGCTCCCATGCTATAATGCCACCCGTAGTGACGAGCGTCACTTGATTGAACGGGCCTTTAGCTCAGTTGGTCAGAGCCTCCGGCTCATAACCGGATAGTCCCGGGTTCGAGTCCCTGAAGGCCCACCACAAGTTAAGGTTTCTTCCTTTTACATATAGGGGTATAGCTCAATTGGTAGAGCGGCGGTCTCCAAAACCGTAGGCTCAGGGTTCAAGTCCTTGTGCCCCTGCCAA
>CAKTHQ010000068.1 GCA_934565415.1 uncultured Oscillospiraceae bacterium | reverse complement strand
GGGAGCAGGCCCAGATGGAGAACCTGCGGAAGATGTTCATGGCCATGAGCAAGGACATCCGGGTGGTGCTCATCAAAATCGCCGACCGGCTTCACAACATCCGCACCATGCAGTACCAATCCCCGGAAAAGCAGATTTCCAAATGCCAGGAAACCATGGACATCTATGCCCCCCTGGCCCACCGGCTTGGTATGCAGAAGGTCAAGTGGGAGCTGGAGGATACCTCCTTAAAGTATCTGGCCCCCAAGGAATACAACGAAATTACCGCCTACCTGCAGGAGCACAAGGAGCAGGACGAAAGCTTCATGCGCACCATTCAGGATAAAATCACCCAGCGGCTTACCGCCATGGGCATCCACAATACCACCTACGGCCGCATCAAGCATGTGTACTCCATCTACCGGAAGATGCTGGCCCAGGGCAAAACCATGGATGAGCTCTACGACATCTACGCCTTCCGGGTGATTGTGGATTCCATCCCGGACTGCTACAATGTGCTGGGCCACATCCACGACCTGTTCAACCTGATCCCCGGTCGGTTTAAGGACTATATTTCCACCCCCAAGCCCAATATGTACCAGAGCCTGCATACCACCGTCATCGGCTCCCAGGGCATCCCCTTTGAGGTCCAGATCCGCACCTGGGAGATGCACGAAACCGCCGAATACGGCATTGCCGCCCACTGGAAGTACAAGCAGGGCACCGGCTCCGGCAGCGAAAAGGACTTTGAGTGGGTCCGCCGTCTGGTAGAAAGCCAGCAGGACGCCAACGATGCCGAGGAATATGTCCAGTCCCTGAAAATCGACATGTTCGATGATGAGGTGTTTATCTTCACCCCAAAGGGCCGCATTGTCTCCCTGCCCTCCGGCTCCACCCCCATCGACTTTGCCTACGCCATCCATTCCGGGGTGGGCAACGCCATGGTGGGCGCCAAGATCAACGGCCGGATTGCCAACATCGATACCAAGCTGAAAAACGGCGACATTGTAGAGGTGATCACCTCCAAGAGCGCCAAGGGCCCCAGCCGGGACTGGCTGAACATCTGCCAGAGCAACCAGGCCCGGACCAAGATCAAGCAGTGGTTCAAGAAGGAAAAGCGGGACGAGAACATCGTCCACGGCCGGGCCTCCTTTGAATCCGAAATGAAGCGGGAGAGCCTGCCCCTCACCGCCATCACCGACCCGGAGCTGGAGGGGAGCCTTCTGCGCAAGCTGGCCTTCGACACCTGGGACGATATGTACGCCGCCATCGGCTACGGCGGCCTGACTGCCGTAAAGGCCGTAGGCCGGATCCGGGACGACATCAACAAGGCCATCAAGGCCCAGACCGCGGAAAAGCAGCCCCAGTCCCCCCTGCGGCTGAACCCGGACAGCGAGCTTGTCAAGCAGAACCGCCACGCCGTCAACGGCGTGATTGTGGAGGACATCGACTCCTGCATGATTAAGTTTGCCAAATGCTGCACCCCCGTCCCCGGGGATGCCATTGTGGGCTTTATTACTAAGGGCTTCGGCGTATCCATCCACCGGGCGGACTGCCCCAACGCCAAAAACCGGAACGACCCCAGCCAGGCCGGCCGCTGGGTAAGGGTCCGCTGGGCCAACCTGGAGGAGCAGCCCTTCGAAACCACCTTGGAGCTGGACTGCATCACCCGGGACGGCCTGGTGCTGGATGTGGCCCAGGCCCTGACCACCGCCCGGGTGCGGGTTAAGGAGCTTTCCGGCAAGGACCTGCCGGGGGGCCACAGCACCATTACCATCCGCTTTGAAGTAAAAGACACCGCCGAGCTGGAAACCATCCGGACAAAGCTATTGAACATCCGGGATGTAACCGGCTCCAAGCGGGGGCAGAATTAAATAGAGTCAAAAACCCCCTCCTGCATGGAGGGGGAAGGGATTTCCGCGTACTTTGATTTTGAAGGAGAACTTTATGCGCGCAGTATTGACCCGAGTCAAATATGCCTCCGTCGCCATCGACGGGGAAACCGTGGGCAAGATTGGCCCCGGGTTTTTGATCCTGTTGGGGGTGGGCCCCAACGATACCGAGGAATGCGCCCGGGTGCTGGCGGAAAAGGCCCTGGGGCTGCGTATCTTCGAGGACGAAAACGGGAAAATGAACCTGGGGCTGGATGCCATCCAGGGCCAGGTGCTGGTTGTCAGCCAGTTCACCCTGTACGGCAACTGCCGGAAGGGCCGCCGCCCCAGCTTTACGGAGGCCGCCGGGCCGGAGCTGGGAAACGCACTCTACGAAAAGTTCCTGTCCGTCTGCCAGGAGCTGGGCTATCCCCCCCAGCACGGCCGGTTTGGGGCGGACATGAAGGTAGAATCCCTGAACGATGGCCCCGTAACCCTGATTCTGGACACCGACCAGCTGATGAACAGCCCCAGAAGAGGCTGACGTTTGTCATTGGGGCTATTGCAAAATTCGTTTTTACAACAGCCCTTCTTGCAGGGACAACGACCCTGTGAAATTTGTAGAAGCGGGTGAAATATAATTCATTCTCTCCGCCGCAGCGATTTCACATGGCGTTAGCCGTATTTCATACCGCATAGCGGTATTTCACCCGTCCGAAGGACGGATTTCTTTGGAGCGCAAAGGAGCCGCTTATGTTACAAATCGATACCCTCCCCCTGGGAGATTACCAAACCAACTGCTACTTCGTCCGGCCGGAAGGGGCGAAAAAATGCCTTGTCATTGACCCGGGCTATGAGCCGGAGATCATTCTCTCCTTCCTGATGGAAAAGGACCTGATCCTGGATACCGTTGCCCTGACCCACGGCCACTTTGACCATGTGGGGGCCGTCCGGGACCTGGCGGCGGAAACGGGCTGCAAAGTCTATCTGAATGCCAGGGAGCTGGCCCTGCCCCCTATGCTGACGGCGGGACCCCTGTACTATACCGATACCTATTCGGACGGGGAAACGGTAACCTTGGCCGGCATGGAAGCCAAGGTCCTGGAAACCCCGGGCCACACTCCCGGCTCCGTGTGCCTGCTCATCGAAAACCATATGTTTGCCGGAGACACTCTGTTTGCTGGCTCCTGCGGCCGGACGGACCTGCCCGGCGGGGATGCAAGGGCCATGCAGGACTCCCTGCGGCGTCTGGCAGAGCTGACGGAAAACTACGTTGTCCACCCCGGCCACGGCAGCGGCTCCACATTGGAGCGGGAGAAGCGGACGAATCCCTATTTGTAAGAAAGGACACCTATGAACCTGACACTCATCGGTCATGAGGACCGCTATGCCGTGGAGCAGCTGATGCTGAGCCTGTTCCCGGAGGGCGCGGAGACGGAAGCGGTTTCCGCCCTGCACCGGGGGGAAACCTGGCTTACCGCCACGGCGAAAATCACCTACGGCGGCCGCACCGCCACGGCCTCCCGGAGGCTCAGGAGCAGCGAGGAAACCGTGCGGCTCCGGCGCAGGGCCCTGCAGCAGAGCGTCTACCTGGCCGCCATCCGGCTGCTTCCCAGGGAGCCTGCCTGGGGCGCTCTGGCCGGGGTACGGCCCACCAAGCTGACCACAAAGGCTCTCTTAGAGGGCGGCACCCCGAAAAGCGCCGACCGGCTTTTAAGGGATGTATATTATGTTACCCCGGAGCGCAGAAAACTGGCGGTGGACTGCTCCGTCTCCACGGTGGAGGCCATCCGCAAACAGGCGCCCGGGGACCTGTCCCTGTATGTAGGCATCCCCTTCTGCCCCACCCGGTGCAGCTATTGCAGCTTTGTCAGCCGGACCGTGGGGAAAAAGTCCGAGCTGCTGGAGCCCTATTTGCAGGCCCTTTTTAAAGAAATCGCCCTGACCGGGGACCTGCTGCGGCAATCCGGCCGCCATATGAAAACCCTCTATATCGGCGGCGGCACCCCCACCACCCTGTCGGACGAACAGATGGGGCGGCTTTTAAGCGCCCTGAAAGAGCACCTGGATTTTTCCCACTGCCTGGAATTCACGGTAGAAGGGGGCCGTCCGGACACCCTGACGGACCGGAAGCTCCAAACCGTCTTCTCCTACGGGGCGGACCGGATGAGCATCAACCCCCAGACCATGGAAGACAGCGTTCTCCGGGCCTGCGGGCGGCCCCACACCGGCGAGGATGTGCTGCGGGCCTACCGGCAGGCCGCAGACGCAGGCTTCCGGGACATCAACATGGACCTGATTGCGGGCCTGCCGACGGATACGGTGGAGGGCTTCCAAAGGAGCCTGGACCGGGTGGCGGAATTAAACCCCAGCAACATCACCGTCCACACCCTGGCCCTGAAAAAGGGGGCGGACCTGTTTGAAAAACGGCAGAACCTGCCTTCCCTGGAGGAAGCCGAAAAAATGGTTGCCTATTCCGAATCCCTGCTGCGTGCCTTAGGCTACAAGCCCTACTACCTGTACCGGCAGAAATATATGTCCGGCTCCTTTGAAAACGTGGGCTGGAGCCGGGAGGGCCGGGACTGCCTGTACAACATCTACATGATGGAGGAGGTACACACCATCCTCTCCCTGGGAGGCGGCGGCATGAACAAGGTGAACCTCCCGGACGGCAGGCTCACCCGGTTCCACAACCCCAAGTTCCCGGAACAGTACATTGAACAGCTGGACAATGTACTGGAACAGAAGCGGGAGATTTTTGAGATTTTGGGTTAGGACTGTCATTGCGAGGCAGTGCGCACACCGCCGTGGCAATCCCCCCGGATGAACGTACAAAGCCCACCGTCTCTGAGTCCCTTCCCCTCTCCAAGCCTGGAGAGAGTGCCTCCGCAGAGGCGGGTGTGGTTCAAAAGATTCGATATTTTAAGCCAATGGATGATTGATATTTGCTCCATTTACCCTGGTTTTCTCAACGGACCTATCTGTTTTGTACCGGGTCCCCAACCACACCCGGCCTGCGGGCCACCCTCTCCAAGCTTGGAGAGGGGAGGGATTTTTCCCGCCGGTGGGCCTATATCATTCAACCGGGAGATTGCCACGACAGTCTGCGGACTGTCTCGCAATGACATACGAATTTTTAACCTCGAAAGGAAGTCAACTTTTGGATACTCTGATTACCAATGTCACAGCCGTAACCATGGCCCCGGGCACCGAGGTGCTGTTTGGGGTCAACATCGGCATCACGGACGGCAAAATTGAATTCATCTCCAAGAAGGTGCCGGAGGAGCTGCCCCAGACCATTATCGACGGCACCGGCATGGTGGCCATGCCCGGGCTCATCAACTGCCATACCCACCTGGCTACCTCCGTCCTGCGCTGCTACACCGACGATCTGAGCAACAAACAGGCCCTGGAAGCCCTGCTGCAAAAGGAGGCCAAGATGGACTCCCGCAGCGCCAAGGCGGCGGCTCTGCTGTCCATTGCGGAGTGCCTGCGGTTTGGCGTTACCTCCGTATCGGACCTGTACTACTACCCCGACGCCACCGCCAAGGCCGTGGCCGAGTCCGGCATCAAGGCCAACCTGGCCCTTTCCAGCTACCGGTTCATTGACGAAAACGAGGACTTCGATTTTGAAACCGACGAGCAGTGCCGGGAGCTCCAGCGGCTTGTGGACAAGTGGCACGGCTTTGACAATGGCCGGATCCGCATCGACGCCGGTATTTACTCCGAATACACCAGCAACCACCTGCTCTGGGAGGCCTTAGCCGGCTACGCCAGCGAAAAGGGCCTGGGAATGCAGCTCCACCTGTGCGAAACCCGGAACGAGGTGGACTCCTGCCTGGACCGGACGGGGCTGACCCCCGGGGAGCTCTTAGACTGCCACCGGCTCTTTGCCGTCCCCGCCACCGCCGCCGGCTGCAGCTTTTTAAGCGAGGAGGAGGCCAGGGCCCTAGGCCGGAAAAAGGTCTCCGCCGTGGCCCTGCCCTTGAGTGACGCCAAAAACGGCCAGCCCTGCGCCAAAATCACCGGCCTGGTAAAGGCCGGCATGAACGTGGCCCTGGGCACCGACGGGGCCATCCAGGCGGGGAACCTGGATATGTTTGAGGTAATGCGGGGGGCCGCCATGTCCGTGCGGGCCTCCACCGGGGACCCTGCCGCCCTGCCCAGCTCCGCCGCCCTGATGATGGCCACCGTCTGCGGCGCCCAGGCCCAGGGCAGAAGTGCGGAGTGCGGAATGCTGAAGGAAGGGCTGGACGCGGATATTGTGCTGCTGGATTTCTCCGCCCCCCACCTGATGCCCTGCCACAACGTGATGACGGGCCTTGTATACGCCGCCAAGGGCGGCGACGTGGCCATGACCATGGTAAGGGGCAAAATTCTCTACCAGAACGGCAAATTCCCCACCATCGACCTGGGGGCCGTGGTAGAGGAGCTGACAAGCTACGCCATTCCCAAGCTGTTTACCCAAGACGAAGGAGGCATCAATGGCTGAGGAGAAGAAGCAGAGCGGCCAGAACTTTTTGCAGGGTACCGCCCTGCTTGCCCTGGCCACGGCGATTGTAAAGGTCCTGGGCGCCGTGTATAAAATCCCCCTGAACGCCATTATCGGCGAACAGGGCTTCGGCTATTTCAGCACCGCCTACGAAATTTACAACGTACTGCTGATCATCTCCACCGCCGGCCTGCCGGTCGCCATGAGCCGGATGATTTCCCAGGCCAACTCCCTGGGGAACTACAACCAGGTACGCAGAATTTATACCGCCGCCCGGTGCATCTTTTTGTCCATCGGCATTGTGGGCAGCCTCCTTATGACGGTGTTCTGCCGCCAGCTGGCCCGGTTCCAGAATCAGCCGGATGCCTGGGCCGCCATCGGCTTTCTGGGCCCCTGCGTGCTGCTTATCTGCATTATGTCTACCTTCCGGGGCTTCTTCCAGGGCCAGGGCAATATGCTGCCCACCTCCGTATCCCAGGTGATTGAAGCCGTCATTCGCCTGGTTGTCGGTATGGCCGCGGCGCTGCTCTTCCTGAAAACCACCGGGAGTATCCCCCTGGCTGCCGGCGGTGCCATTCTGGGCGTTACCGCCAGCTGCCTCATCAGCGCTTTTTACCTCTTCGTCGCCTTCCACAGGCACTACGGGGAGCTGCCAACCTCCGGGGATGTCCCCTGGAGCTTCAGAGCCACCGCCCGGGGGCTGCTGAATATCGCCGTTCCCATCACCCTGGGCTCCGCCTGCTTACAGGTGATTACCGCTCTGGCCAGCAAAATCTATATGGGCCAGCTGCTGGCCTCCGGGGTGACCCAGCAGGCGGCGGACACCATGCGGGGCGTCCATGTAATGA
>CAKTHQ010000067.1 GCA_934565415.1 uncultured Oscillospiraceae bacterium | reverse complement strand
TATACCCAGTCCCGGCATCAGCCGGAATACTTTTCCTTCCACGATACTGCTACCCGAAAGAAAGCAGCAACTTAACAGTCAGGACCACCGGCGAAGCCGGTGGCTTGCACTGGCCCTATAAGGGCCTAATACAGCTACGTCTTAAGACGCACGAGCGGTTCGCCAACCGCAAAGTAATCACTGGCTGCCCCCTTGCTACTACTCTATCACTGGAGGCTTTTCTTTTCTACGCATAAGTAGAACTTTTTCCGGCTCACCCGCATAGCGGGTGGTTGTCGTTCTATGAATATCGAGTGTTTATAACGGATTCGCGTTGTGAACACTCTTTTTTTGGCATACCCCCAGCCCTGTATCCGGCAATATCTGAGGAAGCGGCCGGATCGTTCCGCTTGCTGGTACCCGTACGGTTCTTTTCACAGGGCGCTGTATTCTTTTTACACACAGACTGTACATAATTGGTACGACATATTCCTTGAATTCATCCATTATTTTTTGTATAATATGGTGGAAAGGAAGGGGGAAAAGCCGTGTCGGTTTTATATATCAATGCCCGGTGCAAGCAGATCCTTCACATTTTGCTGAACAGCAAACACCATATGTCCATGGACCAGCTGGCACAGGAAATCAATGTATCCAGGAGAAGCGCATATTATGATGTAAGCAAGATCAATCTTTGGCTGAATGACCACGGAATTCCCCCTGTGGAGACAGAACGGGGTCACGGCTTATATCTGGAAAGGCAATACCGGGATCAGGTGGCTCAGATCCTGATGGAACGCCCGGAAGAGGGAGTGTACATCTACTCTCCCAAGGAGCGGAACTTGCTCATTGTTTTGCAGATCCTGTACAACCCAGGCCCAGTATTTGTGGAAACGCTGATGGATTGCTGTCAGGTAAGCCGAAATACCATTTTCGGCGACTTGAAGTTCGTCTGTCAGAATCTGGAAAAGTACGATCTGACCCTGAAGTTCAGCAGCAAAACCGGATATGTGCTGCAAGGCTCCACGATTCGTACCAGAGCCCTGTTTCTGCTCTATTTTCGGGAAATGCTGCCCCTGTATCGAGATGGTGTTCTGGACTGCTTTGACAGAGCGCAGGTGGAGAGCCATGTGGAAAGTCTGCGAAAAATCGAAAGGGAACTGGGCGTGACCTATGTGGATGGAATCCTGCACGCTCTGGCAGCCTTGCTGTGCATCATGCTTCGCACCCCTGCCTCCTTTGATTTCTCTGACGAGAACAGGGCAGAATGGATGCATACCAGGGAGTATGCGCTGGTCAGAAAACATATTCCCCAGCTCAGCCAGGAGGAAAGTATCTACCTGACACTGCATCTTCTGGGTTCCAGGCTCAGCATCAATCAGGATTTTATCGAAAGCTCTCCTTATGAGGAAGTTATGGATCTGACACGCTCGCTGGTATCTGAATTCGAGCGAATTGCCTGCGTTATCTTTGATGATCGTCAGAAGATAGAGCACGCTCTGTGTGCGCACCTGAAAACCTCCCTGTATCGGTACCAGTATGGCATTCAGATCGATTCCGTATTTTATGACGAGGTTAAACGCCAGTATCCGGAGCTGTTTGCCATTACCAAGGCAGCGGTCAAGCGCCTGGAAAAAACCATCGAGGTACCCATTCCCGACCAGGAGGTTGCCTGTATTGCTCTGCACTTTGGCGCCGTGCTCCGCACAGAGGAGACATCCCCCAACAAACTTCGTATCCTCATCGTCTGTGTCAATGGCGTTGCCACAGGCAATATGCTGCGCTGTGAAGTTCACAGGATGCTTCCTTACGCTGAAATTGTGGATGTAGTGGCGGCTGTGGATATGGTGAATGCCCAGAATATCTGCAATCTGATTATTTCAACCGTAAAGGTCAACAGCATCGTACCCGTTATCACGGTGCATCCTGTCTTGACGGAATTTGACCGCCACGCGATTTTAAATCACCGTCTGGTCGTGCCACAGACGCTGACGATTCAGCGGGACAGGATCTTCAGCGCGGTAAAGCGATTTGTAGATCCTCAACGCTATGATGAGCTGAAAAATGAGCTGATGCACTGTTTGCAGGCGGACGAAATGCTTCTGTCAACAGAAGCTAAAGCCGACACCGGGCTGCTGTCTGTGCTGGATATGTCTCGTGTTCAGGTGGTGAACAGACCGGCCGCGTGGCGTGAAAGCATCCGCATTTCCGGAAAACCGCTTCTGGACAATGGGAGCATCAGCAAGCGATATCTGGATACCATTATTTCCCAGCTCAGTTATTACGGCCCCTATATGTTCCTGACAGAAAATGTTCTGCTGGCTCACGCCAAGCCAAAGGATGGGGTGAACTGTCTGGACATTTCTATGACCGTTTTCCATCCGGAGGTTCCATTTTCTCTCACTCGTCAGGCAAAAATTGTTTTCGTACTGGCGGCAGAGGATCAAGAACGGCACTTGAAAATCTTACAGGATATTCTCTTTCTGGTAAGTAACGAGGAAGCAATGGGTCAATTGGTGACTATGAAAAACTCATCGGAGATCCTTTCTTCCATCGGATATTACCTCTCCCAAGCAAAAGAGTGATTCCCTCTGCCGTCGTACAAAATCTGTACGGCGGCAGTTTTTTGCACATATTCCAGACCAATGGCTTGCACATTGCGCAAACAGTAACTGGACTTCCATTTTTCAAAAAAGGATGTTAGGATAAGGCCATGGACAGGCACCCCGGATGGAACCGAAATGCCGGGGAATGTCGAAAATATGGCTGCTCAGCAGTCGGAAAGGAGAAAAAATTATGGATTTGTTGAAACAGGAAAATGTTCGGATTTGCGATGCCCCCGCTCACTGGCAGGATGCCATCCGCATCAGCGTAGAGCCTCTGGTGGAGGGGGGCTATGTGGAGGACCGGTACAGCGAGGAAATCATTGCCAACCTCGATAAGTTCGGACCCTATATTGTCATCGCCGACAATATTGCCTTGCCCCATGCCAGAGCTGAGCAGGGCGTTCTGAAGACCCAACTGGCGGTTACCCTTTTCCGGGAACCGGTTTACTTCGACGGCAAGGATATGCCCGCACGGCTTTTTGTCACGCTGGCTGCCGCGGATGTAGACAGCCATCAGGATGCTCTATGTGCCATCTCTGAAATGCTGGGCAACGAAGAAACCTTAGAGAAGATCCTGAACGCAGAAAACGCCGAAATTCTTTACAACTGCTTCTGCTGAAAAAAAGCTATCGAAAAAGGAGAATACACCATGTTATCTATTTTGAATTTTATTCAGCAGGTGCTGTCTACTCCCGCGATTTTTGTAGGTCTGATTGCCCTTCTTGGCCTGTTGCTTCAAAAGAAGGATATGCAAAGCTGCATTACCGGTACCATAAAAACAATTCTCGGCTTTATCGTGCTCAGTGCCGGTGCCGATGTGGTTCAGGCCGCAATCATCCCCTTCGGCGATCTGTTTCAGGCCGCATTCGGTGTGGAAGGCGTTGTTCCCAATAACGAGGCCATTACCTCTCTGGGCCTGAATGGATATGCAGTCCAGACCGCCTCTATCTTTGCGCTGGGTATGTGCCTGAACATCATCCTTGCCCGGTTCTCCAAGCTGAAGTATATCTTCCTCACCGGCCATCACGCTCTGTATATGTCCTGCCTGATCGCCATCATCCTGTCCATCGCCGGCCTGGAGGGCTTCAAGCTGATTCTCGCCGGTTCCATGCTTCTGGGACTTCTGATGGCAGCTTTTCCCGCTCTGATGCAGCCCACCATGGAAGCCATCACCGGTGACGACTCTCTGGCTTTGGGCCATTTCGGCAGCGGCTGCTACTGGCTCAGTGCTCAGATCGGCAAGCTGTTCGGCCGTAATGACGACACGGTTACCACCGAGGATATTCAGTTCCCCAAGACCCTCTCCTTCCTGCGTGAGAACACCATCTCCATTGCCATCGCCATGTTTCTGTGCTATATTGTAGTCGCCGGAGTAGCCACCTTCACTACCGGCGCAGAGGCCGCCCGAATCATGGGCGGTGAGAACTGGGTAATGTTCTCCATTCTCAAGTCCATCACCTTCTCCGCCGGTATCTATATTGTTTTGTCCGGTGTGCGTATGCTTATCAACGAAATCGTCCCCGCTTTCAAAGGCATCTCTGAAAAGCTTGTCCCCAATGCCAAGCCTGCCCTGGACTGCCCCATTGTATTCCCCTTTGCTCCCAATGCGGTCCTGATTGGATTCTTCTGCTCCTTCATCGGCGGCATTTTGGCACTGGCTGTTCTGGCAGCCATGGGCAGCATCGGCTGGGCTGTTCCCATAATCCTGCCCGGTGCCGTTGTCCACTTCTTCTGCGGAGCAACTGCCGGTGTCTGCGGCAATGCCCGTGGCGGTCTGAAGGGCTGTATTGCAGGATCTCTGGTCCACGGCATTGTCGCAACCTTCCTGGCAGCCGGACTGTACCCTGTTTTGGGCACCATGGGATTTGCCAACACTACGTTCTCTGATACCGACTTCACTCTGGTGGGAATGGTGTTCGGCAATCTGACCAAAATTATGTCCGGCAATGGTATGCTCATCCTGATTGCGGTGCTGTACATTCTGCCCATCGTTTACAACTATACCATCGGAAAGAAAACCATCAAAGCCTAAAATACGAAAAAGGAGATATGATTATGAGTTCTGTTAAGAAAATTCTTTGCTTCTGCGGCTCCGGTCTGGGCACTTCCTTCGTCATGGAAATCAATGCCAAGAAGGTTTTGAAAGCTCTGGGTATTACGGATGTAACCGTAGAACATTCCACCATCGATGATGTCCGCCCCGGTTCTGCTGATCTGTTTATTTGCGGCAGCGATCTGGTTGCTGTTGGCGAAAAGGCGGGCAAAACCATTGGCCTGAATAACATGGTTTCCATGAAGGAACTGACCGAAAAGATGAAGGAAGCACTGGGAGTCTGACGGCATCCACTCCGTACAGATTCCATAGTCAGGACGGATGCTAGTCTTCCTGTCTTTATACGGCCTTAAGCCCTTATCTCATCTTAAAGCTCCCTCTGATAGGATTGAGAAAATCCATTCAGAGGGAGTTGCCTTTTATACCGGAGTTATTTTCTTGGGGCGTTGCTGCTGATGCTGCCCATTTTGATTTTGCACGGTAGAATCCGACACATTTTGGTGCTATAATAATGATATACGAAAGGAGAGACGGTGAAAGCGTGCAGGACACAAGGAAAGCCGAACAGCAATATATGCAGACGCACATCGATTACAAGATGCTGCGAGTGGAGGGAACATGACGAAAAAAGCACAGGATACTGACAGCAACCGGCACGATATTGCCCCACCGCCGGGCAACAGGCCCCTAGACAAAGGCACCATTCGATACATCATTGGCGCATTGCTGCTGATGATCCTATTTGCCTGGGCTTTAACGAACCTCCATGCCGTAATGAAATTTCTCAGAAAAACGATCTCGCTGTTCTCGCCGTTTCTGATTGGCGGAGGTATCGCTTTTCTGATCAATGTCATCCTGAACCCACTTGAACGCTGCTGGAATAGAGTCTGCAAAAAAGCCCCGGCAAAGCTGGCCAGACCCCTTTGTCTCGCGTTCAGTGCGATTCTTGTAATTGGGATTTTGTTTGCCGTGGTGTTTATGATGATCCCCAGTCTCCGGGAATCCATGGACGAGTTTATTCAGAACATTCCGGTTTATGGGGATGAAATTGGGCGCTGGTGGTCAGATATCGTTCACTTTGCGGCAAAGTACAATATTGTTTTGCCGGAATACGCCATCGACTCCAATCTGCTGATGGAAAAAATCGCAGCCTTTATCAACAGCGAAGGCAGCGGGATCATCACAGTCACATGGGGCGCGGCTACCTCCATCCTTTCCAGCCTGGTGGATGTGCTTTTGGCCTTCGTTTTCGCTTTGTATCTGCTGGCAAAGAAAGAGGTAGTTGCGGCCCACCTGAAAAAGCTGGTCACAACGGTGCTTCCTCAAAGTAGGGCCAAGCGGCTTCTGAGCATTGCTTCGCTGACAAACCGTGTGTTTTCCAACTTTGTCAGCGGGCAGCTTACTGAGGCTGTGATCATTGGCGTTCTCTGCTTCTTTGGGATGCTGATTCTGAGGATCCCCTATGCCGGTGCAGTCTCCGCGTTTGTAGCCGTCACCGCGCTGGTGCCAATTTTCGGCGCATGGCTCGGCGGCGGCCTTGGGGCATTCCTGATCCTGCTGGCGGACCCCGTCAAGGCGGTGTGGTTCATTGTGTATCTGCTGATCCTGCAACAGGTAGAGGGCAATCTGATCTACCCGAAAGTCGTTGGAAAGTCCGTCGGCCTCCCCGGGCTGCTGGTGCTGATGGCTGTCACGATTGGCGGAGAAGCATTCGGCATCTTCGGGATGCTCTTCGGCGTTCCCGTCTGCGGGGTGCTATACAGTCTTTACCTGGAATTTATACGGAAATCAGGCACCCAGAGTTGAGCCCTTGCATTTGAATTCTACAACCGGGAGGTTTTTATAATGGAGAACGAAAGATATTCAATTTTATTCAGCAGCCTGACCGGCAACACAAAAAAGCTTGCCGACACCCTCCGAGAGGTGCTCCCCCAGGAAGACTGCGATTATTTTGGTGCGCCGGAAGCGGAGGTGCCCCCCAGTGAAATGCTCTACATCGGGTTCTGGACGGATAAGGGAACCGCGGACAGCGCCGCCCTGGAGCTGCTGGCAAAGCTGAGAAACAAAAACGTATTCCTGTTCGGGACGGCGGGCTTCGGCGGCAGCGAGGCATATTTTCAGAATATCCTCAACCGTGTCAAGGGGTCCCTGGACCCAAGCAATTCTGTGGTCGGTGAATATATGTGTCAGGGCAAAACGCCCCGAATCCGCGCTGTCTTTACTGGAAGGTCAGAAACGCCCGGTATCAGATATTGAGCTGAATGCCCTGGCGGATATCCTGAATGTTTCCGTTGACTGGCTGCTGGACAGAGAATAAAAAACGCCGTCGATGCGAGTAACGCACTCACAACGACGGCGATGTTTATTGTGCTGGCTGATTTTCTTCAAAGAGATACCGAGAAATATGAAAAACGAAACACCTGAAAAAAGTTTGAAATTCCCGGTTTTCTGAGAAAGCATTTTTCGGAACTATCCCCGCGGCTATCCCCCACGGCATTTTGGGTCACTCTATTTCAAGCCAAAAAGTTAGAAAAACACCGGATTTCTCATCGAAATCCGGGATAATTTTGGTTGCGGAGGCAGGACTCGATAGCTGACTTTGCGGAGCAAAGTCATATGGTTGCAACCAGTTTTTGAACTGGTTGCCGTCAAATGCCACCGGCATTTGGCATTAAAATGGGTTCGAGTCCTGGCCACAAGTCAAAAATAAACACCACCCAATGGGTGGTGTCCATTTTTGGTTGCGGAGGCAGGACTCGAACCTACGACCTCCGGGTTATGAGCCCGACGAGCTTCCAACTGCTCTACTCCGCGA
>CAKTHQ010000066.1 GCA_934565415.1 uncultured Oscillospiraceae bacterium | reverse complement strand
AGGCAAGACATTATTCGGGATTTAAGAAAGCATTAAGGAATCAGTCTACACACTTGAGCTCATATTCCTTGGTACCGAAGCCCAGCTCGGCGGCGGCATCGATGGTGTGGGTGCCGTGGCGGCTGTTGATCCGCTCCAGCAGGTGATCCCGGCCCTTGTCGTCGGCAGCCTTTACCAGGTCAATGCAGGCCTGGTCCAGGGCAATGGGGTCCAGGGAGGCCAGAATGCCGATGTCCTTCATGCAGGGGTCCTCGGCCACGGCACAGCAGTCGCAGTCCACGCTCATGTTGCACATAATGTTTACAAAGGCCATGTTGCCGTTAAAGTGCTTTACCACGCTGCTGGCGGCATCGGCCATGCTCTCCAGAAAAACATCCTGGGGGGCTACATGGTTCCAAAGGGTATACTGGTCGGTGGTTTTACCGGCAGAATGGATGTAAGCCTTTCCGGCAGAGGAGGCACAGCCAATGGACAGCTGCTTCAGAGCGCCGCCGTAGCCGCCCATGGGGTGGCCTTTGAAGTGGGACAGCACCAGCATGGAATCGTAGTTCAAAAGGCCTTTGCCAACCAGATTCTTTTTAATCTGCTTGCCGCCCGGAATGGCCAACTCCACATCGGGGCCCTCGGCGTCCATAATGTCCACATCGAAGTAGTGGCTCCAGCCGTGGTAGGCAATCAGCTCCTTGTGCTTTGCGGTGGTGTTCCGGGCGCCGTCGTAGGCGGTATTGCACTCCACCACGGTACCGTGAACGGTATCGATCATGGGCTTCATGAATTCCGGCCGCAGGAAGTTCTGGTTGCCCTTCTCACCGGAGTGGACCTTCACGGCCACCTTGCCGGGAAGCGCCTTGCCCAGCATTTCATATAGCCTGACTACGTTTTCCGGAGTGATGCTGCGGGTAAAATAAACCGTTGCTTTTTCCATAGGGGGTGTTCCTCCTTGTTTGGTATCTTATCCATATTATACCACGCATCCCCCGGGGTTCGTCAAGTGGCAATTGTATTGCAGGACAAGTGTTTGGGAAAACTTTTTGAATAGGGGGAAGATGACATAGAAATCTCTATTTGTTGAAGTGTTTAGGTACTTGCAGCTTATGCAAGTGCCCCGAAAACCATAGTTGTAATTTCCCACAATAAATGGTATACTAACCACTGCTTTAAACTCAAAGGAAAGAGGGCAGCAAATGAAAAAAACTGCGATTTTGGGCTTGGTTTGCCTGGTGCTTTTGTCTGGCTGCGGTAAAAAGGATCTTCCGGGAGAAGAAACGGCGACGACCCTATCCTCCCAGGAGATGCTTACCGTGGTGGTTACCGAGGACACCATTGGGGAGCTGGAAGGGTACCCGAACCTTCAAAAGCTGGACCTGACGGGAAGCACCTGTTATAAAGCAATTTTGGAATATATGGAGGCCCACCCGGAAACAGAGGTTTTGTATACCGTGGACCTGGGGGGGACCGAGGTTCCTTCGGATACCCGGGAATTGGAGCTGGAGGAGGGGAGCTACCGGTATGATGTGCTTTTAACAAACATCCGGTATCTGCCTGCCCTGCAAAAGCTGCATCTGCCCAAAACCACTCTATCCCCGGGAGAAATGGAGGACTTGCAAAGTATGGCTCCGGAGGCGGAAGTAAGCTATACCGTGGCGCTGCTGGGCTGGGAGATTTCATCGGATGAAACAGAGCTGGACCTGTCCGGCCTTACCCAGGAGGATGTGGAGGCCGCCGGAAAGGCCCTTTCCCTGCTGCCAAAGCTGGAGACGGTGTATCTGATGGATGAAGCCGGAAAAAGCCAGCTGACGGTAGAGGATGTATGGAACCTGCAGCAGGCGGCCCCGGATATTCTGTTCGACTACAGCTTTGATCTGTTTGGCCTGAAGGTTTCCACCACCGACGAAAAGGTGGAATTCAAGAACAAAAAGATCGGCGACGAAAACGAGCCCCAACTCCGGCAGGCCATGGACATTCTGAAAAACTGCACCTATATGTCCTTTGAGCACTGCCGCCAGAGCGACGAGCGGTTGGCCCAGCTCCGGGAGGACTACCGGGGGAAGATCAAAATCGCCTGGCGGATCTACTTTGCCAAGGCCGGCAGCTGCATGACGGACCGGACGGTGCTCAGGTATGTTTACAACGTGACCAACAGCACGGTAACAAGGCTCAAATATTGCGAGGATGTAGAATATATCGATTTTGGCCACAACGAGATTCTGTCCGATTGGAGCTGGGTAGCGTTCATGCCCAAGCTTAAAGCCATTATCGTATCCGGCTCCATCATCAAGGATCTGACCCCCTTCGAAAACTGCAAGGAGCTGGAATTTTTGGAGCTGTCCAACTGCGGTTTACTGACGGACTGTACCCCCTTGGCCCAGTGTACCAGCCTGAAGCGGCTGAACATCAGCTATACCAAGATCGAGGACCTATCACCTTTGGACGATCTGCCCCTGGAATGCTTTGTATATGTTAAGCCCAAGGCCTCCGAGGAAGAGCTTGCCCGGTTTGAAGCCCAGCACCCGGACTGCGTGACCCTGTACGAAGGGGAAGAGTACGGCTGGCCCTGGCGCTACGAAAAGGACGGCACTCCCACCCCCGCTTACCGGAAGCTCCAGGAAGTATTCCACTATCCGGATGCCACGGACACAACCTGGTAAAATCTTTTCCAAAAACGCCTTGCACTTTTGCAGGTACAATGGTATAATAATCCACATCACATAAAAAGGAGTTCCTCTCAATGCTTACTATTTTGACCGCGACCGGTACCACCGGAATGTCCAGTATGCTCATCACCCTGGTGCTGATGCTGGCTGTATTTTACTTCATGCTCATCCGCCCCGAAAACAAGCGGAAGAAGGAAGCAGAGCAGATGCGTTCCTCCGTGAAGAACGGCGACAAGATCACCACCATCGGCGGCATCGTTGGTACCGTTGTGAACGTAAAGGAAAACAACCTGGTTATCGAGACCGGTGCCGATCAGGTCCGCATCGAGATTGCCAAGTGGGCTATGTCCACCAACGAGACCGCTGCCGAGAACGCCAAGGCAGAGGCCAAGAAGCAGCAGGAAGCCAAGGCCAAGGCCAAGGCTGCCAAGAAGGCCGAAAAGGAAGGCAAGTAAAAGCCGAAAACAAAGCAGGGTACCCGGATGGGTGCCCTGTTTTTTCATAGATAATATTTAAATATGCCGCAGGGGAACCGTTTTCAGAATGGGAATGCTGTAGGCTTCCAATAGGGCCTGAATGGTATCCTGGGCGTGCTTGTTGCCAAGGGCCGTCGGCTGGTGGGCATCGCAGCCCATGACCATGGGCATATTCTCCTCGGCCACCAGCTCCAGGAACTTCCGGTTGGGGTAGTTCCGCTTTTCTACGAAGCCCAGCTGATTGAATTCCAGGTAGACACCGCAGTTTTTGGCTTCCCGGATCAGGCTGCGCATCCACTGGTTGTAGATATCGTCAGGCCCCACAAAATTCAGAATGTCCGGATGGGCAACATAGGTGTACATTTGGGTCTCCATGGCCTCGATGCACTGGCGGACATAGCATTCCAGGATGGCAGGGTCCTCGGTCTCCCGGACGCTGAATACGCCTACGGGCTCATTGCCCACAAAGTGCTGGCCCAGCAGAAGATATTCTACGCCCTCCTGCCGCAGGTAATCCAGAGTCCGGGGAAAATAGGCGGGGTAGTACTCAGCTTCCAGGCCCACATGGATTTCCAGCTGCCCGGTGTATTTCTGCTTCAGGCCATTTACGGTAGAAACGTAGTCCGGCAGCAGTTCCGGCCGCATCCGAAAATTGGAATAGTAGTCTCCCGGGAACAGATAGGGGGTGTGGTCCGAAAAACCCAGAATCTGCATTCCGGCCTTTAGTGCCTGCTGCACATATTCCTCTTCGGCTCCTTCTGCATGGTTGCACCGGGGGGTATGGGTGTGATAGTTTGCAATCATTTTCTTGCTTCCTTCGATATTTTTTTCTATATTATATCACGGAATCATGGTTTTTCAATAGAAATTCCCGGAAAGTAACGAGATTTTCCGGGGAAAACTGGCTGATTGAAAACGGGAGCTACCCGACCTTTGCCGCCTTTTTCTCCGGCAGCTGGGAAAGGATCACTGCGGCGAACACCAGAACGCAGCCGAAGAGCTCCGCGCCGGTCATGGTTTCGTGGAGCAGCAGCCAGCCGCAGAGGGCAGCAAAGACGGACTCCATGCTCATGAGCAGCGCCGCCGCCGTGGGGGGTACCCGCTTCTGGCCGAAGATTTGCAGGGTATAGGCAACGCCCATGGAAAGGATACCGGCATAGGCAATGGAGGGAGCGGCGGTGCGGATCGCAGAAAGCTGAATATCCTCCGTCAGGAGGGCGAAGGGAACGGACAGGACCGTGACAACCAAGGCCTGGATGCAGTTGAGCCGGACCCCGTCCAGGTTGGCACAATGCCGGTCAATGAGCAAAATCTGGACGGAAAAGCACACGGCACAGCCCAGAAGCAGCAGGTCCCCCTTGTTGATGCCGGTGGCACCGGTGCAGCTGAGCAGGTACAGGCCGATCACCGCCGGCACCAGGCTGAGCACTGCGTTGCGCCCCGGCTTCTGGCCAATGAACAGCCCCAGAAAGGGGACAAAGACAATATACATGGCGGTAAGAAAGCCCGCCTTGCCTGCATCCGTATACACAAGCCCGATCTGCTGCAGGCTGGAGGCGGCGAACAGGGCCAGGCCGCAGATGAGGCCGGACCTCCAAAGTACGGGATCAGTCCACTGCTTTTTCCAGTAGGCAGCACCCTTTTTCCCGTCCAAAACCCGGGACAGGGGGAAGAGGAACAGCACCGCCAGGGCGCAGCGGAACATCTGGAAGGTAAAGGGCCCGATGGAATCCATGCCCACGGACTGGGCAATGAAGGCAGAGCCCCAGATAATGGTGGTGCCCAGAAGGGCTATTACACCGGAAAGTTGCTTCTTCATACAATCACCCCACCACAATATACCATACAATGCATAAAAATACAACGCAGAGAATAATCCTTCCGGCCGTTGGAAAATTGTGCAATCTGTGCTATAATAGTAAAAAATCCATTTGGAGGTTACCTATGTCAGATACCATTCGTGAGCGCAAGGACATTCCCAAGGAGGATACCTGGGCCCTGGAAGACCTGTATCCCACTGATGATGACTGGGAAAAGGCCCTGGCCCGGGTTCACTGCCGCATAGCGGACATTGCCGGGTTCGAAGGCAAGCTGGGGGAGAACGGCCAGACCCTATGCGCCTTTTTGGCCCTGGCAGAGGAGCTCAGCAGCCAGGCGGCCATGCTGGGTACCTACTGTATGCGCCGGGCGGACCAGGATACCCGGGACGCCTTTTACCAGGCTATGAGCGGTAAGTTTGTCAGCACCATTACGGAGGTCAGCGCCTCCATGAGCTTTGCTACCCCGGAGATCATGGCCCTTTCCGAAGAGACCCTGGAGGGCTTTTACAAGGACTGCCCCCGCCTGGAGCGGTTCCGCCGGTACCTGACGGACCAGCGCCGGAAAAAGGAGCACACCCTGTCCGCAGCCGAGGAGCGGATTTTGGCGGCCTCCGCAGAGATGGCCAGCGCCCCGGACAATATCTATGGGTCCTTTCTCAACGCAGACCTGACCTACCCCGACGCAATCGACGGGGTAGGGAAGCCCCACAGCCTGAGCCAGAGCACCTTTGTGCCCCTGGAAGAAAGCGGCGACCGGGCCCTGCGGAAGAGCGCCTACGAAAACCTGTACCATACCCTGGCGGGGATGCGCAACACCGCCGCAGGGCTTTTGGATGCCCAGAACAAGCAGCAGAAGTTCTACGCCTCCGTCCGCAAGTACGGCTCCGCCCGGGAGGCGGCGCTGGACGGCAACAATGTGCCCCTGCCCGTCTATGATAACCTGATCGAGGCGGTGCACCGGAACATCGATAAGATGCACAAGTATGTATCCCTGCGGAAGAAGCTGCTGGGAGTAGACAAGCTTTATTTCTACGACATCTATGCCCCCCTGGTCCAGGACCTGAACAAAAACATTCCCTATGCCCAGGCCAAGCAGACTGTCTACGATGCGCTGCATCCCTTAGGAGAGGACTACCGGAAGATCCTGAAAGAGGGCTTCGACAACCGCTGGATCGATGTATACGAGAATAAGGGCAAGCGCAGCGGCGCCTATTCCGACGGCGGCCGGGTGCACCCCTATGTGCTCCTCAACTACTCTGGCTCTCTGGACAGCGAATTTACCCTTGCCCACGAAATGGGCCACGCTCTCCACTCCTATCTGTCCAACAAGTACCAGAACCCCATCGACTCCGACTATGTGATTTTCGTAGCGGAGGTGGCTTCCACCTGCAATGAGGCGCTGCTGATGGAATATCTTTTAAAGCGGACCCGGGATAAGAAGGAGCGGGCTTACCTCATCAACTACTTCCTGGACCAGTTCAAGGGCACCATTTACCGACAGGTCATGTTTGCCGAGTTCGAAAAGACCATCGGCGAAATGGTGGATCAGGGCCAGACCCTGACGGCGGAGACCCTTTGCGCCGAATATAAGCGCCTGGCGGAATTCTACTATGGCCCGGATATGGAGGTAGACGACGAAATCTCCATGGAGTGGATCCGCATTCCCCATTTCTACTATGACTACTATGTGTTCCAGTACGCCACCGGCTACGCCGCGGCCATTGCCCTGTCCAGAAGAATCCTGACGGAAGGGGAGGAGGCCGTTAAGGATTATCTGGGCTTCCTGTCCGGCGGCTGCTCCAAGAGCCCCATCGACCTATTAAAGGGTGCCGGTGTGGATATGACGAGCCCACAGCCAATAAACGATGCCCTGGCCCTCTTTGGAGAGCTCATCGACGAGATGGCACAGCTTATGGAGGAATAAATGGATATTTCGGAAATTTCGGAGATCCCTACAGACGACGATGTGCCCTTTATCCCCACCCTGCACACCTTTGCCATGAACAATATCTTTACCGGCTCCGTGGGGGATTTCCGCTTCCGGGCGGTGCCGGAGGTGGTGATGGCCACTCCAAAAGAGGTGGACTACGAGGGCAGCCGCATCCATGTGACCTACTGGCACGGCCCCTTCTGCTTTGAAAAAAGCACCATGGAAGGGGAGGAGACCTTCGTTTTGACGGAGGAAGGAAGAAGCCAAATGATCGCTTGGCTGAAAGAGCATATTTGAAAATAATTCTTGACAAAGTCGCCTGAAGTGATTAAAATAGCACCGAATATGCAAAGACAATGCGGAAACCAAGCAGCGACGGTGCCTTTCAGCGAAGGGGAGATTTGGTGAGAGCCCCGAGGTAAGCGTGCTGTGCGCCATTTCCGGCGTCCCCCGGGAGGACCGGGGCGGGATGCTCCCGTTACAGAGCGTCTAAGATGTCCGGTTTTCCGGATAATTAGGGTGGTACCGCGGGATAGAGTGTTGCCCCGCCCCTAGCAGTAGGGGCGGGGTTTATTTTTTGCATAATAGAAATATTGGAGGTAATACCCATGGATCCCAAGCCTTACGGCGTAAATGAACTGCGCGAAATGTTCCTTTCTTTCTTTGAGAGCAAGGGCCATCTCCGGCTGCCCAGCTTTTCCCTGATCCCTCAGAAT
>CAKTHQ010000065.1 GCA_934565415.1 uncultured Oscillospiraceae bacterium | reverse complement strand
CTCAATATACCTATCTGTTTTCGGTAGGGATCCCCTCCACCCCCGGCCTGCGGGCCACCCCCTCCATGCAGGAGGGGGAATGGGGATTTTTCCCGCAGGCGGACACCATTCAACTAACCCTACAAATCCTTATTTTTCGGCCCCCGCTTCCGAAAAAACACCCCCTGGGACGATTTGTACATCATCCAAGGAGGTGCTTTTGAATAGGTGAAGGGTTCAGGGGGTGGCAATGTTTGTCCAGGTGCTTACACTGCATTCGCCCTTATCATTTCTCCCCGCGGCCACCACGGTGCCGTCGCTCCGAAGGCCTACCGTGTGATGACTGCCCGCAGAAACGGCCACAATATCCCGCCAGCTGCTCACATCACATTGGCTGCTTCCTCTGCTTCCCGCAGTCACCACGGTGCCATCGCTCCGAAGGCCTACCGTATGATAACTGCCCGCGGCAACGGCCACAATGTCCCGCCAGCTGCTCACATCGCATTGGCCACTTCCATTGCTCCCCACAGCCACCACGCTACCGTCGCTGTGAAGGCCTACCGCATGATAACTACCTGCGGCAACGGCCACAATGTCCCGCCAACTGTTCACACGGCATTGGTGACTATCATTGCGCCCTACAGCCACCACGGTGCCGTCGCTGCAAAGGCCTACCGTATGCAAACTGGCCGCAGAAATGGTTACCGACTTCTGCACTTTTGGCGCCGTTTCCGCCTGCTTTGTATAAACACCAACTGCCACGCACACTGCAATAACTGCAATCACCGCTGCCAGGATCCAGTTTTTGCGCTTTCCGGATTTTGGCTCAGGCTTTGGTTCCGGCCGGGGTTCCGGTTTGGGCTCCGGTTTCGGTTCCGGCTTGGGTTCCGGCTTGGGTTCCGGCTTGGGTTCCGGCTTGGGTTCCGGTTTCGGTTCCGGCTTGGGTTCCGGCTTGGGTTCCGGCTTGGGTTCCGGTTTCGGTTCCGGCTTGGGCTCTGGCTTAGGCTTCTGCTTTGCTTCCGGCTCCACCTTTCCTTCCCCAAACAGGCCCTCTTCCAGCTCTGCCATGCTCTGGGTGCGGTTTTTGGTGGTAAGGGCCAGGGCGTTTTTCAGAGCCCCCTTTGCCTGCTCCGGAAGAACCGCCAGGGCGGGATGGTCAAAGGACAGGGTATCCTCCTCCATCCGGTCTACCGCGTTGGGGGGAAGAATACCGGTAAGGGCATAATAGATGGTAGCGGCCATGGCGTACACATCCGTCCAGGGACCGGAGCCGCCTTTTTTGGTATACTGCTCCAGGGGGCTGAAACCGTCCTTGGCTACCTGCATGGAGGAGGCGCCGGTATTGATGCTCAGGTCCTTGGCGTCCCCCAGGTCCAGGATTTTTACGGTGCCCTTTGGGGTGAGCATCAGGTTGTCCGGGCTCAGGTCCCGGTGGACAAGCCCTGCCTGGTGGACCTGCTCCATAATCCGGATGGCGGGCAGAAAAACCTCCTTTGCCCGGTCCCAGCTCAGGGGGCCGGTCCGCTTCAGCTGGGCTTTTAACGTTTCGCCCTCTACAAAGTCCATGACGATGTAGGCGGTATCATTTTCCCGGAACAGGTCTCTTACCCGGACGACCCCGGGGATCTCATCCACCCAGGCCATTTTCCGGGCTTCCTTTAAGGACATCTCCATGCCGCTCTGCTTTGCCTGCTGGGCATTGGCATTGGTGTACCAGGTAAGAGTCCGCTCCCCGGGGACCCGGCTGACCTGGCCCGAGGGATAATACTCCTTAATGGCAACCTTCCGCTCCAAAGCCAAGTCCCAGCCCACATAGGTAATACCAAAGCCCCCCCCTGGCCCAGGACCCTGCCTACCAGGTACTTGCCATAAAGGATGGTCTCCGGCGGCAGAGCATACCCGTTCCCCTTATCCGCCCCCGGGTCATACCCGCAGTTGGGGCAGGGATAGCCCAGAAAGTCCTCCATACATCCCAGGCACTTGTTAAATTCCATAGAAGCCCTTCTTTCTGTCTGCGTCAAATAGATAGGTTCAGTGTAGCATTGCGGGAAGAAAGATGCAAGAAAAATAATCAGCCCCCACGACGATTGCATAAGTAAAAATTCTATGAACGAGAATAAGAGAGTCTACAAATAGGGATTTGTACGCTTCTTTGCCCGTAGGGGACGATGCCCACATCGTCCCGAGGGGTAATGATATGAAAGCGGCAGGGTGAATAGTATTGGCTTGCGGGCGGGAAAAATCCCCCTTCCCCCTCCTGCGTGGAGGGGGTGGCCCGCAGGCCGGGGGTGGAGGGGACCAGCTTCGATAATAGATTGGTTTGTTGAGAAATTAAAGGAATATCGGAGAAAATTCCGGTCATCCAAACACAAAAAATTGTCACACTGGGTCCCCTCCACCCCCGCCCACTGCGGTGGGCACCCCCTCCATGCAGGAGGGGGAAAAGAGCATGCCTTCGGTGCTCACCATTCAACATAGCTGTTTTGTATCGTTGCCTTTCGGGGCGATGTGGGCATCGCCCCCTACGGGTATGTGGTGCAAGTCTCTTAACTAAGTGACATTGGGTTCGCAGCGACAATCTGTTTTACAGCTCCCCATTTCTCGAATTATTTTCCTCTGGGAACGTTACTTCACCATTTTTACCGTCAGCTTTACCTGGGTGGACTTTACATTCACCGCATTGTGCTCCGGCGTCAGGTCCAGGTAGACGGCATAGCTCTTCCCGGGCTTCAGCTTTCCGGGGAAAGCCATATGGAAGAGGACCTGGTTTCCGGATACTTCAATATTATCCACCGTTCCCAGGGCTTCCAAAAAGGTTTTATCCGTCCTATAGCTTATGGAGATGGTCTTCACCGGTGCCGATGGGGCCAAGGTGCACCGCAGGGGGGCTTTCTGGCCAAGATAGAGGTTACAGGTTTTCGGCACCGTCACCTTTAGATTGCCTTGGCTGACCCGGATCTTCTGTATGGAGGACAGAATCTTTTCCCCGCAGAGGGCAAAGGCAAATTGGACCTGATAGACCTGCTTGGTATCGTAGACCCCATCTTCCAAAAGCATCAGCTTTCCCACAGGCTTCGCTCCCGTAGTATCCGGCACCAATTGGAATTTGTCTGCATCCGGGCCCTCCAATTTCATATCCTCAATGCGTCCCTGGCAGTTTGACAGTTTGGTTACCGTATAGATAACGGCACTTTCCGGCACAAGCGTATCCAGCTTTCCCTTGGCCGATAGAGAAATTCCCAACTTTGGAGAATCGTATACCGTCAGCCCCAGTTTCAGCTGATTGGGAAGCTCTGCCTGGAGCCCGGTTTCCACATCTTCCACAATGGGTGTTAGTAAAAAGGTGGTGTTTTTCGAGGCCTCCGTCAGGCAGGCGGTCAATATCCCGTTCTCATAGGATAGCTCCTCATAGTCCTCCAATTCCCGGAAGCCCGCCACCCGGTAGGCCGGGTCCGATAGGGAAACCGTCACCTCCGCCTGCTCTCTGCCCGCCAGATACCGGTTCATGCGAAGGGCCCCGGTGGAAAGCTTTGCCTTGGGTGCCGTATCCGCCACCGTAACCTTTAGGTTCACCGCCGGAAGTTCTGTCCCATCTTCCAGTTTGCCCCGGCAGGCAAAGCCATAGGTTCCGGTTTGAGGCAGATTCTCTGCGTCCCGGAAGGAAACCCGGATTTCCCCATCCGGGTCAAAGGTAAGCCGCAGCTTTTCCGCTTCGGTCCTTTGGGCCGTCCCCTCTTTGGCCGTGGACAAAAAGGTCATAGCGCCCAGGGTCTGATTACTCTGAGTCAGGTAGCTTGTCGTCCCGGTCTCCTGCCATGGAAACCGGCGGTTCAGCTTTACCGTTCCGGACCGCAGCTTCAGGCTGGGCAATTTGTTTTCGATGGTAATTTTCCGGCTGAGCTTTACCGCCTGGGCCCAGTTGGGCAGCCGCAGCGTAAAATCTACCGTGCCGCCTTTGGTGCCGGTAAGGGCAAATCTCAGTTCGTCGCCCCAGGGAGTCACCTCCGCAATGTTCGAGTCCGTCTCCACCTCTGCATCCGTCAAATCCAGCGCCTGGCCGCCCCGGAAAACCCGGACCCGGCTAATGGGCTTCTGGGCCGGATTGAGAATACTGCTGCCCGGTTCCAGCGTCAGCTTAGGGGCCGTACTGACCGTGGCAATGGTGATGGTCTTTTCCACCGGCAGCCGGTAGCCATCCAAGAAGACCCGCAGGGTACCCTTGGGATTTCCCTTGGTTCCGGGGACATAATCTTCCGCATAGGATAGGGTCCACAGGTCCCCGTCCTCTTCCAGCCGGAAAGCCTCTGCCCCCGTAAGCTGTACCGTATCCACCCCGCAGCCCGCCGCATTGACGGAGAGCGATGCCCGGCTATCCAGATAAAAGAGATTCAGCTTTTCCGTCTGCCGGACGGTCACCTTTGGCAGGCTGTTGGCAATTTTAATCTGAATGGGGTAGGTAAAGGTTGTATATGCGGTCTGTACCGCAAGGTTCAGAGAGTAGGTCCCGTTTTTCACTGCCTCCCGGGCCGTCAGCTGCAAAATCCCATCCTCGTACACCCCGTCAAAAGTCCCGGATGGCTCTGTCCGGTAGGCTTTTGCAGCAGGGTCATAGTCATAAAGCGTTACCTGCTCAACGGCGTTTCCCAAGATTTCCACAAGACCTGTGGAAATCGGTGCCGTCCGGCAGCTGTTCATAGTCAGCTTTGCATCTTCCAGCCGGGGTGCGGTATCCCATACCCGCAGGCCAATCCGTGCTTCCAGCCCCTCCCCGGTCCGGGCAAGGAGATAGCATTCTCCCTCCCGTTTGGCCTTAACCGTCACCGTGCCGTCTGCATTCACCGCAGCCAGAGCCTGGTCCGTAGATTCATAGGCAACATCGGTCATCTTCTTCCATTGGTTTCCGTTGGCACTTCCCTGGGCCGCCAGGCCAAAGGTATAGCTTTTCCCTGCCAATTTACCGGATTCTATACAAACCCATGCCGCTTCCGGCTCCTCGATCGTATAGCCCCGGTCATCCGGAACGGTTGGTACAAGCCGCATGGTCCGAATGGCTCCCTCCCGGATTTGCAGCCGCAGCCTTGCAGAACGGGCCAGCGGATCATTTTTGATTCCCGCCACCACGTTGACCTCTCCGGGAATGTCTCCCGCCGTCAATCTGCCCTGGGCATCTATTGTTGCCATGTTCGCTTCAATGACGGAAAACTCCACGTTGGCAGCATTGATGGCCCCTTCCCCCGATAGGGTCAGCTGGGCACTTTCTCCCGTCTCCAGAATATCCCTGTCGCTTGCCAGTGTCAGGACAGGGGCTGCGTCCAGGTAGCACACCTGTATCGTCAGCCTTCCAACCACATTGCTCCCGTCGGTACAGTATGCCAGGATCGTTGCATTTCCGGGCTTCAGCAGCGTCACCTTCCCGTTCGCTGCCACGGAAGCCACGGTTTCATCATCGGATTTCCACATGACCCGCGTTCCGGCATCCTCCGGCCGGATTCTTACGGACAGACTCCATTCCGTCCCCTCGGCCATGTCCACCCGGGCACTTCCCCCAACATTTTTCCCGCCCAGCAGTATTTCCGCCGCCGTGGCCTTGGGGATAATGGTAATGCTCTTTTGGCAGGTATCTCCGGTTGGCAGCGCGGCAATCACCGTAACACGGGTTCGCTTCCCCACAGGCCCGGCCGTCAGGAGCCCGTCCTGCGTAACGGAAGCTGCCGCCTCATCCCCATCCCCCAGGGACCACAGCGCTTCCTGTTCTTGTCCGTCGGAAGTTTTCACCAGCTTCAGTTGGAGATTTTCACCGCTGACCAGCTTTGTCTCCGCCGTCGGCCAAATCTCCAGGCCCAAAAGAACCGCAACCTCCCGGCTATTGCGAAGTCCCGTAACCGGTTCCAGGCAAACCAGCCGCAGCGTTCCGGAGCTCAAAGGGTTTAAAACATATGTCCCGTTTTCCTGCCGGATGTCCGCAATTTTCCGGCTCTCCCGCTGCCCCGGCACCGTCTCGGCGCTCCAGCGCAAGGCCGCCCCGGCCAAAAAAGGAGGCAGCGCAGCCAGCGCCCCAAGTTCCATTTCCTCCGCAACGGTCTGGGGCACCTTGGACAGGTCAATCAGGTTGACATCTCCGCACCCGGAAAAGGCCGTTCCCCCGATATGGGTCACGGTTTGGGGAATCCGGATATTGGACAAGGCCTTGCACCCGGCAAAGGCCCGGTCTTCGATGGTCGTTACCTTTTCCGGAATCGCAAGGGTTTCCAACGCACTGCATCCATCGAACAGAGATTTCCCAATCACCGTCAAGCCACCAGGCAAGGCCGCCCGTTTCAAGGCTGTGCAGTCATAAAACGCTTCTTCCTCAATCTGTGTCACATTCTCCGGAATGTCAATTTCTGCCAGAGCAGTGCACCCATAAAAAGCGCCGCTGCCAATTTTTTGCAGATTCCGGGGCAGATGTATCTGCTGCAAGCCCTCACACGCCCCAAAAAGGCCATCGCTGACCTGCGTGAGCTTTCCCGGAAGCGTTATCTCCTTCAGGTTTTTGCAGCCCCAAAATGCCTCGCCGCCAATGGTGGTCAGCGTTTCGGGCAGGTTTAGCTCCCGGAGTGCCTCACAATCCCGGAAGGCCGCCCCGCCAATGCTTTGAAGCTTTTGCGGCAGCACAACATTTTGCAAGCCCTCGCAGTTTTCAAAGACGCTGTCCCCTATTTTTTCCAGATTTGCAGGCAGCAAAACCTCTCTTAATCCGGTGCATCCCAGAAACGTATTCGTTTCAAGGGTACTTACCCCGGCGGGAATTTCTACCGCAGTCAATCCTGTGCAGCCGGAAAAGGCCTCCGAGCCGATTCCCATAACGCTTTTGGGAATCGGGATACTCCGAAGTTCGGCGCAGTTTTCAAAGGTATTTGCCTCAATCCGGGAAATTCCTTCCGGAAGCTGTACGCCGGTCAGAGACGAGCAATTCCGGAAGGCGCCCTCTCCGATGCGTCCGACATTGCCCAACCATATGGTATCCATTTGGCTGCAGCCGGAAAAGGCAAAGCTGCCAATTCCCGTTACATCTTCTCCTACCATAACGCTGAGTATCCGTTCATTCCAGCTATTCCAAGGGGCGGTTCCATCCCGGAAATCCGGCATATCCCCTGCACCGGAAATCGTCAAAATGCCCTCCTCGGTCAGGATCCAGTCCAGCGCCTTCCCAAAACTTCCGGAATCGGCCGGGCTATTGGCATCGTACTGGGCCGCCTCATCCACTTCTTCTGCCTGAGCCGGTTCTTCCCCTTCCTCCTCCGGGAATACCGTTGTCTCTTCCTGCGCTTCCTCCTCCTCCGCAAAGCCAACCGGACACATGGATAAAACCACACATAGGCACAACAGGATACATAGCAGTCGTTTCCGCATCAGAATCCATCCTCTCTTATGGAATGCTTTTATTTTAACATTCCAAAACAGGTGCTGCAATGCATTAGACGACAATTTTCGACAATTATTTTTGTGTAGTTTGCCGGGGGTTTTGCAGAGAAGAAGAGTGAATAGTGAAGATGTAAAAAAAAATCGACAACCTTCCACCGAAAATCGCCGATTTAGGGCTTCCCCTGTATGGTAGGATTGGGCTCGCCTTACTGCGGAAAGCCAGGTTGGTTGAAACAGTCCACCGGACTGTTTCTAAGAGCCGCCTTTCGAGTGGGGCAGGGGGAGGGCTATGCTTTGAGTCTCTGCGCTTTACTAACAAAAAAGAGGACCAACCAGAGTTGATCCTCTTGGCTCCCCCTGCATGGTAGGGTTGGACTCGCTTTGCTGCGGCAAAGCCAGGTTGGTTGAAACAGTCCACTGGACTGTTTCTAAGAGCCGCCTTTCGAGTGGGGCAGGGGGAGGACTTAATTTTAAGTCTCTGCGCCTTAATAACAAAAAAAGAGGACCAACCGAAGTTAATCCTCTTGGCTCCCCCTGTTGGACTCGAACCAACGACACACGGATTAACAGTCCGTCGCTCTACCGACTGAGCTAA
>CAKTHQ010000064.1 GCA_934565415.1 uncultured Oscillospiraceae bacterium | reverse complement strand
AAGATTGGTATTCAGTTCTTCGCTCACCACAAGGGCGGCGGTTCCACCAAGAACGGCCGTGATTCCGAGTCCAAGCGTCTGGGCTGCAAGCGTGCCGACGGTCAGTTCGTTCTGGCCGGCAACATCCTGGTTCGCCAGAGAGGCACCCACATCCATCCCGGCACCAATGTTGGTATCGGCAAGGATGACACCCTGTTCGCCCTGGTTGACGGCACCGTCAAGTACGAGCGCATGGGCAAGGATCGTCGGAAGTGCTCCGTTTACGCTGAGCAGTAAGACAAGCCTGTGAATCGAAGGACTGCTGCTTTTACGCGGCAGTCCTTTTTTTGAAACTTGGGTGACAGAGAAAAGGGAATGGGGCTTTTTTCTGTGTCACCCGCCGGAAAAACCATGGAGGTTTGTAATGTTTGTAGATAAGGTAAGAATTACGGTCCTGGGCGGTAAGGGCGGCGACGGCGCCGTGGCTTTCCATCGGGAGAAATATGTGGCCTCCGGCGGTCCAGACGGGGGAGACGGCGGCCATGGCGGCAGTGTGATCCTGCGGGTTAACGACAATCTGTCCACCCTGCTGGATTTCCGCTATAAAAGAAAGTACGCCGCTCAGCCCGGCCAGAACGGCCTGGGCCGGAACATGAGCGGCAAGCGGGGGGAGCCGCTGATCATCGAGGTCCCTCGGGGTACCGTGGTCCGGGACGCGGAGACCAACCAGATCATTGTGGATATGTCCACCGGCGAGGATTTCGTCATCGCCAAGGGCGGCCGGGGCGGCTGGGGCAATGCCCACTACGCCACCGCTACCCGGCAGGTGCCCCGGTTTGCCAAGTCCGGCATTAAGGGCCAGGAGCGGGATGTGATTTTGGAGCTGAAGCTGTTGGCGGATGTGGGCCTGGTGGGCTTCCCCAATGTGGGCAAATCCACCCTGCTTTCCGTTACCTCCAACGCCCGGCCCAAAATCGCCAACTACCATTTTACCACCCTGTTTCCCAACCTGGGCGTTATCTATGTGGATGAGGGCGTGTCCTTTGTCATGGCTGACATTCCCGGCATTATCGAAGGCGCTGCCGAGGGTGCCGGCCTGGGTCATGATTTCCTGCGGCATATTGACCGGTGCCGGCTTCTCGTCCATGTGGTGGATGTGTCCGGCAGTGAGGGCAGAGACCCGGTAGAGGACTTTAACGCCATCTGCGACGAGCTGGCCAATTACTCCGTGGACCTGAGCAACCGCCCCATGATCGTGGCCGCCAACAAAATTGACCTGCTGCCCCCGGACAGCGACAATTTGCAGCGCCTTCGGGCCTGCGTAGAGGCCGCGGGCTGCGAGCTGTATGAAATTTCCGCCGGCACCACCCAGGGGACCCGGAACCTGATGCGGGTGGTGGCCGAAAAGCTGCGGACCCTGCCTCCCGTCACCATCTACGAGCCCGAGTATGTGGAAAAGCCCGTTGAGGCCGGAGACCCCCAGGAGCTGACCGTCGAGCACCTGGGCTCCACCTGGGTCGTCACCGGTACCTGGCTGGAGCGGCTGGTGCAGAACATCAACTTCGACGACTACGAGTCCCGGAACTACTTCGACCAGATGCTCCGCAAATGCGGCCTCTTTGCCCGGCTGGAAGAAATGGGCATCCAGGACGGGGACACCGTGGATATCTACGACCTGCAATTTGAATATATGAGATAATTGGGCCCCCGTCTTTTCTCCACAAGCTGTGTGGAAAAAGGCGGGGGATTTTGTTTAACTCTCCCGGATCACTTCGATCACATCCAGCAGGGAATCTGCCTGAAGGGTGCTCCGTTTCACCGTTTCCTCATCCGGCGGGTCCTGATCCGGTACCAGAGCGGCCATGCACCCGGCCCGGTAGGCGGATTCAATTCCGGCGGCGGAATCTTCGATGGCGATGCAGCTTTCCGGCGGCAGCCCCAACACTTGGGCTCCATACAGATAAATATCCGGCTCTGGCTTGCCATTGGGGACATCGTAGGCGGTGCAAATGGCGTCAAAGTAGTCGTATAGGTCCAGGGGAATCAGATATTCCCGGACCCGTTCAACCGGGGAGGCGGTGGTAACCGCCCGGGGAATATGGTTCTCTTTCAAAAATTCCAGAATCTCCCGGATACCGCCTTTGGGCTCTACGCCGTGCCGGGCAATGTAGGCATCCATCAGTTCGATGCGCTTTGCTTTCAGGACCTCGTAACTGGCCTCGGGACCGAAATAGTCCCGGATCCTTTGGGCGGCTTCCTTCCGGTTCCGGCCCCGCAATCCGACGGCCTGTTCTCTCGTCATGGTATACCCTAGGGCCTGGCAGCCCTCAATCCAGAATCGGGTATACAGCTTTTCAGAGTCCAGAATCACGCCGTCCATATCAAAGAGGGCGCCTCGGACAGGTTTCATGGGTTTGTAAATTGTATATGCCATCGTGCTCCTCCTGCGTGTTTGTAAGATGGTTCCATTATAGCCGGAAAAGGCCTATTCTTCCAGATGGAAAAACAGAGAATTTTTTGCGAGATTCTGCCATACTCTGCCCAAATTTTTAAACACTTCTTAAACCGTCCCCCTCTTTCTTATTAAGAAATTGGGTGTTATAATATCCTCAAAGTTCAAGGAAGCGGAGGAAGAGCAGATGTACAAAATACTGATTTGCGACGATCAGCCGGATATCGTCAACGCCTTAAAGATCTACCTGGCCCCGGAGGGGTATGAGCTGTTTGAGGCCAAGAACGGCGCCCAGGCGGTGGAGATCGTGAAGGAGAAGGGCATCCATCTGGTGCTGCTGGATGTGATGATGCCGGTGATGGACGGCATTGCGGCCACGGCGAAAATAAGGGAATTTTCCAATGTGCCCATTATTTTGCTGACGGCCAAGTCCGAGACGGAAGATAAGGTTCTGGGCCTGAACGTAGGGGCCGACGACTATATCACCAAGCCCTTTGTGCCCGTGGAGGTCCTGGCCCGGGTCCGGTCTCAGCTCCGGCGGTATGCCAGCCTGGGCAGCCGGAAAGAGGAAACGGACGATCTGACAATCGGCGGCATCACCATGAACGACCGGACCAAAACCGTCACCGTGGAAGGGGAGCCGGTGAACCTGACCCCTACGGAGTACGCCATTTTGCATCTGCTCATGTCCAACCCCGGCAAGGTGTATTCCACCAAGACTCTGTACGAAGCGGTCTGGCAGGAGGCGGCTTTGGGCAGCGAGGGCAGCGTTGCCGTCCACATTCGCCACCTGCGGGAGAAAATCGAGATCAACCCCTCGGAGCCCCGATACCTGAAGGTCATCTGGGGCCAGGGCTATAAGCTGGAGGGGGAGAAGAAATGAGAAACCACGGAATTTTCAAGGGGCTGGCCATTGTCCTGTGCGCCCTGTGCCTGATGACCGCCGCTCTTTCCGGCGGGAGCCTGATGCTCCTGGCAGCAATGAACCTGGGGGAGAATGTGTCTCCGTCCCAGCAATACCGGCAAAGCAGGGAAGAAAGTCTGGAGTGGATCGCCGATGCCCTTGCGGCAAGATACGCGGCGAAAACCGCGCCCAAGGCGGATGAAGCCCTGGTGGAGCAATACTACAGCTATTTGCGGCATACCGCATTGGAAAACGCAAACTACGAGATCCTGGACAGCAAGGGGAAGGTGCTGGAGCGGAAGGACGACCAGACAGGGAATTTTACGGATTTTACCTTCCAGATCTCCAAAGAAGACCGGACCTATGTGGAGGTGCTGGAGGGACCCATCTATGCGCAGACCATGGAAGAGGGGCAGCAGGCGGCCCAAAAGCTGGCGGGCAAGGACGCTTTGGAAGAAGATTTTTTTCCTGGGGACTTCTTCCCTATCCGGGAGGAGCTGGCTGATGGCGGATGCATTTACGCAATCGATTACAAGGACGGCTGGAATGTCTATAAAATTCAGGATGTGCCCCTGAAAGAAAATTACACGGTGGTGATCCATACGGACCTGACAGGGGGGGACAGCTCCCTGGATGTCAAGCTGGCTTCCATCATGGATGGTGTCTGGCGGCATCAGGGGCAGATCGTGGCCCTGCTGGGTGCTTCCCTGGTGCTATTCGGGCTGCTGGCCGTATACCTGTGCTGCGCCGCAGGCCACAAGCCGGGCAGCGAGGAAATTCATCCCGGCGGCCTGAACTGCCTGCCTCTGGACCTGTATTTGTCCGCGTTGATAGGCTTCGGCCTGCTCTATGCCTACATCGGTGTTTTCGGGGTAAGGTATCTCATGAGCCAGGGCAACACCATTGCCTTTGCCTATTACGGCTACGGCGGGTATGTCTGCTGTCTGCTCTTCGTGGGCTTCTGCTTTGCCTGCGCCGCTCAGTTCAAAACCAAGGGGGGCTACTGGTGGCACCACAGCGTTACCGGATTCTGCTGGAACCTGTGCTGGAAGATCGTCTGCGGCTGCTATCATATCCTCTGGGCCATTACTTTGCCCATCCTTTTGTGGGCAATGGGCCTGGTGAAAAAATGCTGGGCCTTTGTGAAGAAGCTGTGGAAGCGGTTCTGGAAATTGGTGGCCCGGCTCTATGGGCTGCTGCCGCTGATCTGGCAGTGGGTCCTTGCGGGAGGGTTGCTTTGCGGCGGCTTCCTGCTGGCCATCGCCTGCGGAAGCGAGTTCTTTTTTATCGTTACGATCCTGTCCGGGGCAGTTCTGACCGTTTACAGCGCCTATATTTTCGGCACCCTTTTGGATGCAGCCAAGCGGATGCGGGGCGGGGACCTGGATATTAAGGTGGACGAAAAATATATGCTGGGGGCCTATAAGAATATGGCCAGGGAGCTGAACGGCCTTTCTGATGTGGTCCAGGTGGCGGCCCAGAAGCAGATGCGTTCCGAGCGGATGCGGACGGAGCTGATCACCAACGTGTCCCACGACATCAAAACCCCTTTGACCTCCATTATCAACTATGTGGACCTGCTGCAAAAGCCCCACAGCCAGGAGGAGGAGACGGCTTATCTGGAGGTCTTGTCCCGGCAGTCCAGCCGGATGAAGCGGCTCATTGACGATCTCATTGAACTGAGCAAGGCCTCTACCGGCAATATCCCGGTGAATGCCGTCAAGCTGGATGCGATGGAAGCGGTGAACCAGGCTCTGGGCGAGTTTACGGATAAGCTCAGCGCCGCCGAGCTGAACCCCCTGTTCCGCCAGCCGGAGGAGCCGCTGTATATCCATGCCGACGGACGCCTTGTGTGGCGGGCCATGAGTAACCTATTAAGCAACGCCGTCAAGTACGCCCTCCCCGGCACCAGGCTGTATATCGACATGGTGGCGGTGGACGGGAAGGTGTGCATCTCCTTTAAGAACATCTCCCGGGACCCCCTGAACATCAGCGCCGAGGAGCTGATGGAGCGGTTCGTCCGGGGCGAAGCCTCCCGGAACCAGGAGGGCAGCGGCTTGGGTCTGAACATCGCCCAAAGCATGATGGAGCTGCAGCACGGTGCCCTGGAGCTGCTGGTAGACGGAGACCTGTTTAAGGCGACCCTGATCTTCCCTCAGGAGAAGGATGAATGATACAACTTGTCACTGCGAACCACTACGCCCGCAGGCGTGTACAAAGCGCAACCGGCGAAGCCGGCTCTTAGCGCGGAGTATGTAGTCCGCAGACTGGCGTGGAAATCCCCCGGATATTCAAACATTTTGGTAATAAAACCAGGCTGTTTCCACTCAACCGGGGGGCTGCCGAACCAGTGACATCGGTCACTGGTTCGCAGCGACATACTTTTCTAACAGCGCAAGTGTTTTATCAGTTTGGCAGCGGTCCCAGTACCACAGGCTGCACCTGCCGCCTTTCCAAAGCCCCCTCTATGGTTTCCGGTATTCTTTCGAAGTCTGCCACCATGGAGGTGGGCTTTTTTGCCCAGTCGTCCTGGCGGAAGGGAACAAAATAATAGTGCTTCCGGTTCAGAAGTCTTCCAATGTTTTCCGCGGCGCCGGACAGTGCGTCGTTGGTGGACACCGCCAGTATCACCGGGCGGCCGTTCCGCAGGTGGCTTTTGGCGGCCATGGTCACGGGACCGTCGGCAATGCCGTTTGAGAGCTTGGCCAGGGTGTTCCCGGTGCAGGGGGCGATGACAAGCAGGTCCAGTATTCTTTTTGGCCCAATTGGCTCTACCTGGGGGATGGTCAATAGGGGTGCGTGGCCGCAGACGGATTCTGCCTGGGATAGAAAGTCCTCGCTTTTCCCGAATCGGCTGTCTGTTTTTTGAGAAGTCTCCGAGAAAATTGGAATTACATCGTATTTTTTGGACAGCGCTTCCAAAATCGGAAATACCTTGCCGTATGTACAAAAGGAGCCGCACAGGGCAAAGCCGACGGTCATGCTGTTTCCTCCTTCCACAGCCGTTCCGCAGTCTCTGCAATCAGCTTTCCGGCAGAGATCGGGGCCATTTTTCCCGGCAGCCCCCGGGCATGGATCACCTGGGAATGTTCGATCCCCGGGGTGGAGGCCAGGTCGATGAGCAGACAGTCAGATAGGCCTTCCGTGTCCGCGGATGAAAGAATCGGTGCCGGGACTGTATTGAAAATGACCCGGTAATCAGGTAAGATATCCGACATTTCTTTCCGGCCGATGCTGTGATAGCCCAGGGCACTTAATAGGGCCCGGTCCGTCTCCTTCCGGGCAAAGACCGTTACATCGGCACCCAGATTTTTCAGGTGTCGGGCCAGGCATTTCCCAATCCGGCCCCAGCCCAAAACCAGCACCGGCAGCCCTAAAACGGTCTCTTCCAACCGGCCGCAAACCAGACGAAGGGCGCAGCGGGCGGTAATGTCGGCGTTTTTCGCAAGAAACAGGGGGTCCTGCAGCAGGTCTACGGTCCGCAGTCGATCCGGGACCAAGCCGGATAGATTGCCGCCAAATATCCGGCATCCCTCCGGTAAGAGGTCAAAGTCCAGTCCCGGGTTCCGGGAACCGGGGATGTCCAACAGTACCGCCTGGGTATCCGGCCCAGGTAAATCTTGCATCACCCAGCCTCTGCCTTGGAGTGCCTCGCAGGCTTGCAGCCCGGAGGCACTTTTGCACAGACTCCAAAAATAAGGCATTTCCATTCCTCCTTCGGGCCAGAATATGCGGCCTTTTAGAAGAAGGTGCATAAAGCACTTGATTTTTTCCCATTATTTCGTATAATGGTTACAAGAGGTGAAGGTTATGCAGAGATTGGGGTTTATTCACGATATGCTGGATGTGAAGGTGCTTATCCTCTTTGTCATGAGCAAGGTGGAGTATCCGGTGAATGTCCAGCAGATTTATGAGCTGTGCTATCAGGACGAGTGCCTCAGCTATTTTGATGTCTGCACAGCCATCCCGGAAATGGTGTCCAGCGGCCACCTGAAGGAGCTGGAGGGCAATACCTACGAGATCACCGACAAGGGCCGGGCCGACTGCTCCCTGACCCAGGATTCCATTGCCTATACGGTGCGCAGCAAAGCGGAGAACGCTGTCTCCCGGTTTAACCGTCAGGTTCGCCGGTCCAGCTTTGTCAAGACCCAGGTGGTGCCCAGAGAAAACGGCGATTTTTCTGTCATTATGTCTTTGGACGACGAGGTGGGAAACCTGATGACACTGGAGCTGGTGGCCCCAAATCAGAAGCAGGCCAATCGGCTCAGCAAGCTCTTTGAGCAGAAGGCAGAGAGCCTGTACAGCCTGACCATGGCGGAGCTTTTGGACGATGATGACAAACAGGACTCCTGATACCCCTTGTCGAATTGGTGAACTTGTGGTATAGTTAAGTTACACCGGAAGACCGGTGGATACGAAAGGAGCTGCCGATTATGAAGTTTCAGTACAGTGAAAAGAAAGTGAAGCTGCCCGAAAATGTCCATGCCTATGCCGAGAAAAAGGTTATGAAGCTGGCCCGGTATTTTGAGGACGACGCGGAGGCACTCATCGTATTCTCTGTAGAGAAGAATCGGAATAAGGCGGAGCTGACTGTTCACGGCGCGGGGACCTGGTTCCGTGCCAGCGAGAGCACATCCGATATGTTCGCTTCCATCGATGCTGCTATTGGCACCATCGAAGGCCAGATTCGGAAAAACAAAACGAGACTTGCCCGCCGCCTCCGCCAGGATGCCTTTACTCGCACTGTTGAAGAAACCTCCTTTGCCCCGGAACCCGAGGAAGGGGAGATTACCATTACCAAGCAGAAGCACTTTTATATGCGCCCCATGACCAGAGAAGAAGCGGTGCTCCAGATGGAGCTATTAAACCATTCCTTCTTTGCCTTCCGGGATACGGATAACGGCGGCAGCTTTGCGGTGGTATATAAGCGCAACGACGGCGGCTATGGCCTCATCGACGACGCTCAGTAAGAAAACGTTTTGCCGGGGCCTACTGGCCCCGGCTTTTCTTTTAGGAAAAATGGAAAAAGTGCTTGACAAATTGAGAACCCTATGATACTATACCAAAGCTGTTGCAAGGCGATACGAAATGTGTCGAAAATTTGAAGAACTTTTGAAAAAGTTCTTGACAAATGGAAAACCTTGTGATAGAATCAAGAAGCTTTCGAATGAAAGTTACGTCTGTACCTTGTAAATTGAATAACGTTAAGACGAACTAATTAACACCTTGGACAATAAATGGATTGTTTAAGCGT
>CAKTHQ010000063.1 GCA_934565415.1 uncultured Oscillospiraceae bacterium | reverse complement strand
TGGCAGGCCAAAGCAATGTCTACATCGTCGTTTATGATAAGTGGCACCCCATAGTCTCTGCACAGGGCGGCCATATCCATGGCCTCCGCCAGAAACTGCGCCCGGTCCAGCTTCTTTTCCCGGAGCTGGACGCAGGTCACGCCGCCTTTCAGTGCCAGCTCCACCTGCTGCAGCAGGGTCCTTTCCCCGGTCCAGGCTCTGTCCGTTACGGCATACAGAAGCATCTGCTTTTTATCGCACCTCATACTTTGCACCCCTTTCTAAGGCATCCGGTGTCATACGGTACACGGCATCGATGATATAGTTCCGGCAGCTGGCGTTGCCGTCCATCGGGGACAGTCTTGCATAGGCAATCTCCCCGGCAAAGCCCATCATGGCCGCTGCACCGGCAGCCGCTTCCAAAGGCTGCTCCGGATTGGCCGTTAGGAACGCCGCAGTCAGCGCAGACAGCTGGCAGCCGGTACCGGTAACAGCTGCCATACAGGGATGCCCATTGTGAACACAAAACATCCTCTCTCCGTCCGTCACATAATCCGTAGCCCCGGAGATGGCAATCAGGGCCCCCAGCCTCCGGGAAGCGGTTTTTGCAAGGTCCATCACCCGGTTTTCATCGGCAAGCAGGTCTTTCCGGTCTGCGTCCACCCCTCCAGAGGCGGTGGTTCCCAAAAGCAGGGTACGGATTTCCGAAAGGTTCCCCCGAATGGCGGCAAACCGGACTTCCTTTAGCAGCCGACTTACCCCCGCCATCCGCATTTGGGAGGCCCCTACCCCCACGGGATCCAGCACCACAGGGTGCCCCAGGGCATTTGCCCGTTTTCCGGCAGCAACCATGGCCTCCAACCGGCGGGGAGTTGGGGTACCCAGGTTCAGGCACAGGCCGCCGCAGACGGAGGTCACATCCTCTGCCTCGTCCAGATCTTCCGCCATAATAGGAGAAGCACCGGCCGCCAGAAGCACGTTGGCGCAGTCGTTGGCGGTAACAAAATTGGTGATACAGTGAATCAGGGGACGGTTTTTTTTTACGTTTCGGAAAATCTCTTCAAACATGGCTTTTGTCCTTAACGGTTCAGCGCTTCCTGCATTTTTGCCAGCACGTTGGCTTTTTTCAGGCTGAAAATCAGCAGTGCGGAAATAAGCGCACCTGCGGCAGTGGAAATCAGGAAGGGGATGATGTAGGCATAGAAAGCAATCCCGGCGCCTGCCTTGCCCATAAAGAAAATGGCCACGGGATAGGCGCACAGGCCGCCCAAAACGGAGGTGCCGAAGACCTCTCCAAGGACGGTACCCAAAAGGTTTTTGGTCTTATAGTACACAATGCCGCAAAGCAGAGCACCGAACATACTGCCCGGAAAGGCCATCAGGCTGCCCAGGCCCAGAAGATTGCGGATGAGGGATGCCGCAAAGGCCACGGACACGCCGTAGGCCGGCCCCAGCAGCACAGCGCAGAGAATATTGACCATATGCTGCACGGGGGCACATTTGCTGCCAAACACCGGGAAGGAAAACAGGCTCCCCACCACGGCAACGGCACAGAATACACCGGCAACGGCCAGCTTTTTTACATTGGTTTTTTTCATTTTCTGATTTCTCCTTTGCAAATACGGAAACGACTGTAAAAATGCAGCGCTTCCAAAATGGGCGCAGTCCCCCCATGGGGCTGCACGGAAGTTCGGTCGATGCTTGCTGGCATCCTCTCACGCCGGAACACGGCTTCCCATCGCTGCAATACAGGGCCCAGGGCGCTCCCCCTCGGCCTGCCACGTTTCCGTGGACACCGTTCCCCCTTTCCAAAGGAAACAAAAAAACAGGAGGCGCAATACCTCCTGTAAAAAGCAATCCAACTTCCTACGGCGGCATTATCCGCATCAGGTAAAGGGTCGAAGCTTACGCACTTCCTCTCAGCCCGCCTACGAGCTCCCCTGTTTTTATTTTCTTTATTCTACACCAAACGGCAGCAGGATGCAAGAGGGAAAAAGAAACCTCCGGAGAAAAAACCTTTCATGTCCTTTCCCCGGAGGAAAGCTATGTTTTAAAACCGAAAGCCTTACAGGGATGCCTTACAAAACGCCTGGAGCGCCTGCTCGTCTTCCTCTTCCTGGCCGCCTTCTACCCGGAGGGTAATGGTCTCCCCCTGCTTCAGGCACAGCTTCATCAGGGCAATGACCCGTTTGGCATTCACCTCTGTACCCCTGGCGATGAGGGTAACGTTTCCGCTTGTCTTACCTGCCGCCTGGGCCAGAGCCTTCAGCTCCTCCAGGTGCTTCAGGCCATGCATATTGAAGAACTTGACGGAAGGTACTCCCACATCCCGCAGCATACAGGCAGCGGTTTCCACGCTGACAATGCCCTTTTCGTGGCTGTCGCTGACGGCGCCGGTAGAAATCTGCACCATGCCCACAGTACCGGTGGGGTACATCATGCAGTTGGTAATGGTGTCAAAGCACTTGGCGCCGGTCAGCAGGCCCTCGGTATACATGGCGCCGGTAAAGGTCTGGTTCACATGGCCGGGGTTGGTCAGCGCAGCTACCTGGGCCGCTCTGGGGGCCTGGGTGGGATCGCCGCCGCCCATGCCTACGGACACAAGGCCTCCGTCTTGTCTGTGCCGTAGGCCTCCAGAGAAAATTCCTTTTCCGCTTCAATCAGACAGGATGCCATTTCTTCCCCCTCCTTTCCTTTTTATAAGGTACACCGGGCTTATTCCGGCTTTCCGTTGATGGCGTAGTAGGTTTCGGTAATCCGGCGGCCCAGCTCTTCCGTATCCATAAAGCCGAAGCCAAGCACCTTCACGCCCTCTTTTACGGCGGTAACGCCCTCATCTACAGACCGCATTCCATAGCGGCACTTGTAGCCGTACTTATTGGAAGCCATCAGAGCACCCGCTCCGCCGCTGCCGCAGAAGCTGATGCCGAGATCCGCATTGTTCTGCTTCATCACATCGCCCAGCTTCATATCCGCTGCCATTCCGGGCACCACAATGGCTTCCCCACCGGCCTGCTGGATGCCTGCGGCTACCTTTTGGCCCTTGCCCAGGCGATCCCCGATGACGATCAAAACCTTTTTACTCATAGTGTTTCTCCCTTCTGTTTTCAAGCGGCAGTGCCGCGTTTTTACTCTTCCAGCGCCGACTGGATATGCAGCGCCACCAAAATCCGCTCCGAGTCATCCGCCTGGCCGAACCACCGGTTTATGGGCTCCAGAACCCTGTCTGCCAGAGCCAGTGCCTTTTTATCCACCTCTGCCAGAACCTCTTCGCCCATGGGCATTACCCGCTCCCCGGCGCGCAGCCGGTTCAGCAGGGCAATCATAGCCATTGCCATTGGGCTGCTGTTTTTCCTGACCGGGCTGCCGGTTCCGGGGCTGATCCGGCAAACCGTAACCCACCTGGCCAACCTGAATACCCCCCTGGCCATGTTTGTAACGGGGGTATACCTGGCCCAGACCAAACCGGCAGAGATGCTCCATAAGCCTGTGTTTTATCACATCTCCCTGGTAAAGCTTCTGGTAATTCCCCTGCTGACCATTCTGATTCTAATTCCCCTGCCCGCCCGTTATGCGGACCTGAAGCGCACCCTTCTCATCGCCTCCGCCTGCCCCACCGGCACCAACATAGCGGTTTACGCCCAGCTCTACGACCGGGATTTCGGCTATGCGGTAGAAACCGTTACCGTTACAACCCTCTTATCCCTGGTTACCCTGCCGCTGATGGTCCAGCTGGCAGAGCGAATCTGGTAAAAAAAGCCCTCCGTCACACCAGACTGCAGTGACGGAGGGCTTCTATATTAAATAAGTGTTATACCCCATCCGAATGGGTTCGCTCCATTTTTCGGAAAATCAGCACAAAGGCAATGATCTGAGCCACAAAGGTAACAACCCAGGACAGCGGATAGGACAGGTACAGAGAGGACAGCGTATGGAACCGGGGAATCCGGAAAATCGTGGCAATCCACAGGATCCGAATACCGCAGATGCCCAGAATGGACAGCACCATGGAGATAAAGGAGGCTCCGATGCCCCGCAGAGCGCCGGTAATTACATCCTGCACACCAAACAGGAAGTATGGCAGCACGGATACATACATCCGGCCGATGCCGATGGAAATGGCCTCCGGAGAATCGGTAATGTATACGGACAGCAGCTGGGTGGCAAAGGTGCACATCAGCCCGCCAAAGAGTAGTCCCGCGATTACGGCATAAACCGTACACAGCACCGTGATTTTCTTCAGCCGATCGTAGTGCATGGCGCCGCAATTCTGGCCCGCGAAGTTCACCGCCGTCTGATGGAAGCTGTTCTCAATTACATACATAAAGCTTTCCAGGTTGGCCACTGCCGCATTGCCGGACACCGCAATGGAGCCGAAGGAATTGACGGCGGACTGGAGCACCACGTTGGAGGCGGAAAAGGTACAGCTCTGGATTCCCGCCGGAACACCGATGCGCAGCATCTTTGAAAGGGGCGCCTTATGGAAATGCATCTTCCGCAGGTCCAGCTTACAGGCATCCTTCCGGCGGCCCATAACATAGACAATCAGGATTGCGGACAGGCCCTCGGAAATAGTGGTGGCCCAGGCCACGCCGTCCACGTTCATACCCAGGAAATGGACGAACACCACATTGAGAATCACGTTGAGCACACCGGCCAGCGTCAGGATGACCAGGGGGCTTTCCGTATCCCCTGCCGCCCGGACCATGGAGGCACAGAAATTGTACACCAGGTTAAAGGTAATGCCCAGGAAATAGATTTCCATATACATACGGGCCAGGGGCAGTACATCCTCCGGCGTACCCATCGCCTCCAGAATCGAGCCGGAAAGCAGAACGCCGAATACCGTCAGGAAAATGCCGCTGACCAGGGCCGTGGGCAAGGCGGTATGCACCGTATCCTGGACGGTCTGGGTTTCCCGGCTGCCCAGGCCGTGGGCCACAGCCACACCGGCGCCTACGGACAGGCCGATAAACATATTGACCATCAGGCTGACAATAGAACCTGTAGAGCCCACCGCCGCTACGGACACACTGCCGCAGTACCGGCCCACCACCACCAGGTCCGCCGCATTGAATAGCAGCTGCAGGACGCTGGTCAGCATAATGGGAATGGCATAGGTCACAATGGGCCATGCCAGGGGGCCTTCCAACATATTGATCTCTTTCTTCTTCATAACTTCCATTCATCGCCTCCAAATGATTCATAAGCCGGGATATTATACATCCGGGAAATCCAAATGTCAAACAATCCCTGGAGCGAATTTTCCGCTTTTCCGGAGGATGCGGTATGTCTGCATCCCCGTTCTGCTCCTCCTGAACTGCCTGAATGCCCTCCCCGGGCTTCTCCGACCAGGCCGGTGCGGGGAGCATCCCCACGCACAGGGCCAGCACAAGCAGCAAACTCAGCACTCTTCTTTTCATGTATAGCTTTCCTTTGAGAAAACGCAATAAAAAAAACCTGCGCTGCCCTCCTTTCGTGGCGCAGCGCAAAGATGTTCGGAATTTCAACGTTCGGCGATTCCTGGGTGAGGAATCCAAAAGCCCAGTAGAAACCGGGCTTTTGGAAAAAGTGCCTGCACCCAAAGCCGCTTTTTTAAAAGTGACCGCTTCTGCCGGAATGGCTGCCGGAGGAATAGCTCCTGCCACCGCCGCCGGAATGGTTCGAATGGTCCGTGTCCTTCTGCCTGGGGGTTCTGGTCACGGTCCTGCGCAGGAAATGGTCCGACTGGCGGGTCAGGCGCATACTGCCGGGGACAATGTAGTCGTCCGCCTGGTTTTTCACCTTGGCGGTGTGCATGGGGGCAATGAGAATAATGGCGTACACCCCCGCCGCAAACAGGCCGGGCAGGAAGAACAGCAGGGAAAAGCCCCCGCCGCTTTCTGTCTCACTGCCAATGGGGCTGCCCTCCGCAGCGGCCTCCAGGCACTCCTGGCACACGTTCAGGTATTCGTTAAAGCCGTTGTAATATTCGTTATCCCCCAGGTAGGGCAGTACCCGGCTCTCCATCAGGTCCCGGGCCTCTTCCGTAAATGCGTATTGGGCCCGGGTGCCGTTGAAATCCAGGTTATACTCCCGGGTATTCATGCTCAGCATAAAGGCAGCAGCATCCCGGTCTTCGCCCCAGCCCAGATCGTAATCAACAAAGATATCGATATAGGCATCGCTGATTTTAGAAGCGCTGGAATACTTTGTGTAATCCGGCACGGCAATGATGTAAATACTGATCTCGTATTGATTGCTCAGCTCGGTGGCACGGTTTAACAGGGCATTTTTCTGATCGGCGGTCAATAGCCCCGCCGTATCGTTTACATAGCCCAGCTTTGCCTGGGAATCGCCGGATTCTGCAAAAACGGGAACGGACAGAGCAAGCAGCAGCAGCATGGCCAGCAGCCAAATAGAAATGCGTCTCATCTTCATATCCCCACCCCCTTACAGGAACAGCCAGCCCAGCAGGGCCGTGCCGATGGCAAAGGCCGCGCCCAGATGGGCCCAGAGCCGCTTTTTATCGATGGGCAGGTCCCCGATGAGCCTGCCTGTCTGGCCGTTCATGGCAAACAGGAAGTTCTTCCCCTGCCACTGGGTAGAAAGGAGCCATACAGGCATCAGGGCGTACTTCACATCCCCGGGCTTTACCGTCAGGTTCTTCCGGGTGGTGACGCAACTTTCGTAGCCCAACACCGTATTGCGCACGGCGTTTTCCGTGCTGTTTTCGCACCGGGCCCTGGCCCGGCGGCTGCTTTCGTCCTTGGATACATCGTACTTTTCCGCCAGGAAGCCGGGTAAGTAAGACATGGCAAAGGGCTTGAGGCCGGTATAGTCAAAGGGCTCGATGGCATCCATGCATTCGTCCGGCATTTTGGTGGCCCCGTCTACCGGCACCTTCTGGAAGGACAGGCTGCCCTGCCGGTGGACCAGGAAGTGGTCCGTCTCCGTAATGTACTCGTCCGGGGTACTGTGGGTGTGGGACCGGGTAGCGGTAAAGGTCATGTCCGCATCCACCGTGGCATCGTACAGCCAGAAAGGCACATATACGCCCTTAATCTCCTGAACATGGTTCTCCGTCAGGAAGGACTTGGGCAGAATGGGCCGGTGGCTGTAGTGCTTTTTCAGCGCCTCAATGGCATCCTCCTTGGTTTTCAGGAAGGGAATGACATAGTCCGGTCTCCTGGACCCGGAAAGGTTGCCGGGGATCACCGTGGGATTGCCGCAGTAGGGGCAGGCGGTGGCCGCGGTGGTCTCCTCGCAGATGAGCTCCGCCCCGCAGTTGGGGCAAGAATAGGCCTTCAGCTTTTGGGCATCCGCGCCCCAGTCGCTTCCGGCATCCTTTACGCTCCAGTTCCCCTCCTGGGATACCTTTTCCCCTTCCTTTTCAAAGGCCTCGATGGCCTCGGCGGTGGAGGTCTTCTGCATGGCCTCCATCTCTTCCAGGGTGTAGCTGCTGCCGCAGTAATCACATTCCAGCTTGCCGGAACTCCCTGCAAAATGCAGGGGGCCGGTACAGGCCGGGCACTTGTATTGAACGGTCTCGTTGGGCATTGGTCTGTCCCCTTTCTATTCCCGATAGCAAAGATTTACTTTACAATGTCTGCTTCCGAAAACCGGTTGCCGCACTCCGGGCAGAATTTCGGCGGGTGCTTGGGGTCTTCCGGCTGGAAGCCGCACTTGGAGCACCGGTAGCTGGGCTCCTCACCGGGGCGTTTGGCCCCGCACTCACTGCAGAATTTCCCGGTATTTACCGCACCGCAGCTGCACTTCCAGCTTCCGTCCGGCTTCTTGGCACCGCACTCCGGGCAGAACTTGCCGGTAGCGGCAGTCCCGCAGCCGGGGCAGGTCCAGGTGTCGGCCTTGGGGGCGGAGGCAGGCGTCTGATATACAGGCTGCTGGGCACCCATCTGGAACAGGTTCTGGGTATTAATGCCGCCGGCAGCCCCGGCCATATTCATCCCGGCAAAGGCCATCATGGGGCCGGTAGCCGTATTCTTGGCGGCCGCCTCCATGGCATTGGCCGTAGCATCCACCATCCGGCCGGCTGCCGCATTGCCGCCGCCCAGGAAGGCGGACTGCTGCATGGCCTTCAGCCGCTTCTCGTCCTCCTCCGTAGCGCTGACGGAGGATACGCCGAAGGACACCACCTCGATGCCCCGGGTCTTCCGCCACTGGGTGGACAGGACCTCATTCAGGGCCGCCGCAATATCTACGGTATGCAGGGGCAGCTCCGTATAGCTGATGCCCATAGCGGACATCTTGCCGAAGGCAGGCTGCAGGGCGGTCATCAGCTCGGACTTGAGCATGGAGTCCAGCCGATCCCGCTTGAATTCGTCGGTAATGTTGCTGCACACATTTTTATAGAAGAGGATGGGGTCGCAGACCCGGTAGGAGTATTCGCCAAAGCAGCGGATGGACACCTGGGTGCGGAAGCCGATATCCTGGTCCACCACCCGGAAGGGCACGGGGGTGGGGGTGCCGTACTTATTGCCAAAAAGCTCCTTGGTATTGATGTAATACACCCTTTGGTCCTTGCCCGTATCTCCGCCGAAGGAGAACCGGCGGCCGAAGGAAGCAAAGCTTGCCTTGACGCTCTCCCCCAGGGAGCCGGAGAAAATGCTGGGCTCGGAGGAGGCATCATAGACGAATTCCCCGGGCTCGGCGCAGATTTCGGCAACCTTGCCCTGGTCTACAATCAGCATACACTGGCCGTCCGCCACCGCAATGACGGAACCGTTGGAAATCACATTGTCGCTGCCCTTGTTGGAAGAGCGGGAGGACACCCGTTTGTGGCCCCTGACCGCCAGAACCGTCTCCGGCAGAGCATCACAGTAAAAATATTCCTTCCACTGGTCGGCAAGTACACCACCGGCAGAGGACAACGCAGCTTTTATCAGGCCCATAACAATTCGCTCCTTTTTGTAGATAACATTCATTGGAGAAGATATACTTTCCCTTTGTCCCATAATACCAAATTCTCATATAAAAATCAATCCTTTTCTGTGGAGAATTTGGATTTCTTGACTTTGGCTCCCTGGGGAACTATAATGGGGGAAAGATGATAAATAAGGATTTGTAGGGATAAAGAAAACGGATGTCGTTGCGAGCCAGTTCGCAAACTGGCGTGGCAATCTCCCGGA
>CAKTHQ010000062.1 GCA_934565415.1 uncultured Oscillospiraceae bacterium | reverse complement strand
ATATGCTGCTATAGCTCAGTCGGTAGAGCGCATCCTTGGTAAGGATGAGGTCGCCAGTTCAAATCTGGCTAGCAGCTCCAGTTTCGCCCAGCCTGTCGGCTGGGCATTTGTTTTATGCTTTTGTATAACGACTGTTATATAATGCGGCTGATACAGACCCTTAAATAAGGATTTGTCGTGGTGAATGGTAGGCACCGAAGGTACGCTCTCCTAGCCTTCCCCTCCCAGGGGAAGGCTAAGGTACGCCCCTGCGGGGCGCTGGGGATGCTTTGCATATCCCCATTTACCGGTATGTTCCGCCGCGATTTTTCCTGTAGAAACCCGACGTATGCTGCATCTTTTTACCAGTACATACATGAAAATGTCATAAATATTTACTTGAAATTTTATAGCTTTCCTGTATAATGATGTTTAAATATGGTATTTTTCTCATAAGTTACGAATTGCGCAACATAAAGTGGAGACGGATATGGAAAACAATCACCAGCTGCAATATACGGAGGAGTTCCACCTGGTCAGTCCCTTTCGGGAATTGAGTCCGGGGGTATTGGATGGCATCAACCGGGCCTTTGACGAAAGTGCCCCGGTAGGCATTGCCGTGGGGCGGTATGATGAAAATCTCTCTATCTGCGCCTTCAGCCGCTTCTTTGCGGAGAATTTGGGAGCAGATGTGGAGCAAATGCTGGACAGGTGTTCCGCCGGACTGCGGGCACTTGTCTGCCAGACGCCAAAGTTTCCTTTTTCCGCAGCGGATTTTCAAAAGCAAGAGGGAAAATTCCGGGTGTATATGCAGCGAAGGGACGGCACGCCGGTTTTGGTTGCCTGCAATAAAGCCCGGGCCCAAAGCGACCAGGGGGAGGCTATGTGGGTATTGGCTGCCCGGGTCAGCAGCGGGGAGCAGGCGCTGTCCCTGATAGAGGATATCCGCCAGATTGCTCAATGGAGTATGGATTACAGCCCGGAGGGAAAAGCAATTGCCTTTTCTTATGGCCAGAGTCTTCTTGCTATGCTGGAGGAAACGGATCGGGCCCACCTGCGCACCGCCTCGGACCTCCAGCGGCGAATTCATCCGGAGGACAGAATCCGGGTCCGGGACGGAATGCGGGCTTTTGTCCATGACCACAGCCGGAGCGACTATACCGACGAATACCGGCTGGCTCTGGGCAGCGGCGGCTACAAATGGGTTCAGGTCAGCTGCCAGGCAATCCGCCGGGCGGACGGTTCTGTCAGCAGGGTCATTGGGTTGTATCTGAATGTGGATATCTGGAAAAACACCCTGCTGCGGCAGGAGCGCCAGGCGAAAGCCAACCAGGCCATGGAGCAGCTGATTCACGGCATGGTGAACCAGATCGACCGGTTTGCCATTATTGACTTTGAAAAGGACAGCTACGAATTCTATACCCAGGTGGAAAAACTGAATGTCCGTCCGGCAGGCAGCTACCATGACCTTCTGGACCAAATGGCAGAGATTCTAAGGCCCATCGGTACTACCCAAACCCTGGCGCAGCTTCTGTCTGTAGAGACCGTCCGGCAGGATATCAAGCTGCCCACCAATGTATACAAGGTGGAGCTGGAGGTAATCGACCAGGAACGGATACACCAGGTTTCCATGATCCCTGCCCTGTGGAAGGCGGGGCAGCTTATCCAGGTGTTGATGGTTTTTGCCGATGTGACCCGGGCCAAGAAGACGGATGCCGATGCACGGAACGCAATGCTCCTGGCCTATGAAGCCGCCAATCAGGCCAATGCGGCAAAGACGCAGTTTTTAACCAATATGTCCCACGATCTGCGGACGCCGATGAACGCCATCATGGGGATGACCCAGGTGGCGAAGGAGAATCTCTCCAACGGGGCCAAGGTGGCAGACTGCCTGGAAAAAATAGAAGGGGCGGGGAAGCTGCTCCAGAATATGGTCAATGAGCTGCTGGATATGGGCCGGGTGGAAAGCGGCGGTATGAAGCTCCGGGAGGAGCCCTTTCGGTGGCAGGAGCTGATTATGGGCGTTATAGACCTGTACCGCCAGGAGCTGCGCGGGCATGGCCATGAGCTGACGGTGAGACTGAACAATCTGGTGCATGAGCAGGCCTCGGGCGATCAGCTCCGGATTCAGGAGGTGCTGTCCAACCTTTTGACCAACGCCATCAAATATACCCCGGATGGGGGAGATATTCGGGTGATTCTGTCGGAAAGTCCCTGTACCATTCCGGGCTTTGGAAACTACAGCCTGACGGTAGAGGATAACGGCCTGGGCATGGAGGAAGCGTTCCGGGCGCAGGCCTTTGAGCCCTTTACCCGGGAGGACGGCAGCCGGATATCTGCCATTCCCGGAACCGGTCTGGGGCTTTCCATTGTCCGGAATCTGGTCAACCTGATGAACGGCACCGTGACCCTGGAATCCGAACAGGGGAAAGGCACCAGAATCACGGCTTCCTTCTGCCTGAAGCTGGGGATGTTGGCCGGAAATGCCCCGGGCGAAAGTAAGTGCTATCGGGTGCTGATGGCGGACGGAGACGCGGTGTGCTGCCGCCGGGTTACGGGGGAGCTGCTGCGGCTGGGGATGGAGGCGCACAGCGCCCTTACCGGTCGGGAGACTCTGGAAATGCTGCAAAGAGCCCAGGAGGCGGGGAAGCCCTACGACTACCTGATTCTGGCCTGGGAAATGTCGGACATGACCGGCGTGCAGGCCGTTTATAAGGCCCGGAAGCTGCTGGGAGAAAATGCCCCCGTCTTTGCCTTTGAAGACTACGACATCGGGGAGATCCGCCCTCTGGCCCAGGAGGCGGGTGTGGACATCTTACTGGAAAAGCCCATCTTCCGCTCCGCACTGCGGGAGCTGCTGCACCTGGAAACGGAGTGCAAGGCGGAGGAGAAGCCGCTAGAAAGCCTGGAGAGCCTGGATTGCCGGGGAAAGACCATCCTGATAGTGGAAGACAATTCCCTGAATCGGGAGATTCTGGCGGCCCTCCTGGAGCCTACGGGGGCAAGGGTGCTGACCGCCCAAAACGGCCTGGAGGCTTTTTCCTTCATTCGGGACCATCCGGGGAAAGCGGACCTGGTGCTGATGGATATCCAGATGCCGGAAATGAACGGCTACGAAGCCGCATCCGCCATCCGGAGCCTGAACCGGGAGGATACCCGGCGGGTGCCCATTGTGGCGGTGACCGCCAACGCCTTTGCGGCGGATGTGGGCAGCGCATTCCGGGCGGGGATGAACGGCCATCTGAGCAAGCCCATCGACCTGACGGCATTGGCCAAGGTTTTGAATCAATTCTTAATGTAGCGAAAAGACACCCTCGGTCGCGCATTGTGCCCGGGGGTGTTTCTATAGTGGGGAAGCTTAGAAATCCAGTTCCTGCTTGGCAAAAATGGCGCTTCCGATGAAGAAGAAGCCCACAATGTAGACGCACAGGAGAAGGACGGATTGGATGGGGAAGGAGATGCCCAGGCCCAGCTGGGTGGAGAGATTGCCGATCAGGCTGGAGTATCGTCGTCATCCGTCTGGATATGACAAAAGTATGACAAATCCTTACTTGCGGAACCCTTGAAAAAAGGGCCGCTTCATGGTAGCATAACAAAAAACACATCAAAGGAGCGACATTATGCGTATCCTATATTATACCTACTCTCTTCCTGTAGGCGGTGCGGAAACCATTGTAACGGAGTATCTGCAAAAGCTGAAGGAACGGGGGCACGAAGTATCCCTGGTGCAGGACTTTTATACGGACAGTTTTCTGACACGGCGGCTCCGCGAAAGCGGCATCCCTATCTATACCCTGTGGAAGGGAAATGCCGGTTCTTCCTTGGGGCAAAAGCTCAAGGGGGCCGCCCGGGCGGCAGGGCTTTTCCGCCGCTTCAACCGAGTTCTTCGCCGGACATCTCCGGATATTGTGCATCTGCACGGCTGCCCGGACCATATGGATAAGCTGGATTTCCCCCCGAACCGGATATTCTATACCTTCCATTCGGAGCTCCATCGGAACCTGAGAATGATTGGCAGCGACAATCAGGCAAGGCTCCAGGCGCTCTGCGACCGTGGGGCCACCCTCAGCGTTCTGACGGAGCACTGCGCCCGGGAGTGCCGGGAGCTGTTCCATACGGACCGGGTTCTGCGGGTCCCCAACGGGGTGGACTTTGGTAAGGTCCGCAAAGAAACCTACGACCGGGACCGGCTGGAAGCTCTTTTCGGCATTCCCAAGGATCGGTTCCTGGTGGGCACCCTGGGGCGGCTGGACCCCGTCAAGAACCACGAGCGGCTGCTTTCCGTTTACCGGGCCCTGAAAAACCAATGCGAGCAAAGCTGCCTTCTGATTGTCGGCGGGGACCGGGACGGACGGATGGAACACTTGAAAGCCCTTGCCAGGGAGCTGAAGATTGAACGGGATGTGTATCTTGCCGGCCAGCGCCAGGACGGGGACGCCATTCTTGCCGCTATGGATCGGTTTGTGCTCACTTCCAAATCGGAGTCCTTCAGTCTGGTTACCATCGAGGCCCAGGCATTGGGCGTCCCCTGTGTCGTTTCCGACGCCGTCCCGGAGGAGGTAGCCTGTAAAGGCTGCACCCGGATGCCCCTGGCCGCCTCCGATGAAGCTTGGGCAAAGGCAATTCTGGCGCCCGCCTCCGATCAATGCATCGGCAAGCCGGAGCAATTCGACCTGGATACCGTAATTGGACAGCTGGAAAAGAGCTATCGGGAGAAATCCGACGCTATCCCTTGACTTTTCCGCTTGATTGTGAGAAAATACCACCGTTAAATTTAGAAATAAGAGAGGCCTTCTTATGAAGCAATCCAGAACGAATACCTGCGGCGAGCTCAGGCTCAGCGATGCGGGGAAACAAGTGACCATTGTGGGCTGGCTGGAAAATGTCCGGGAAGTCGGCTCCAACTTTGCCTTTTTGGTCCTGCGGGACTACTACGGCACCACTCAGGTGGTGGTAGAGACCGAAGAGATGATGAAGGTGGTCAAGGGCATCAACAAGGAGTCCACCATCTCCGTTACCGGCGTGGTCCGGGAGCGGGAGAGCAAGAATAGCAAGCTTGCCACCGGCGAAATCGAAGTGGTCCCCGAAAGAATAGAGGTGCTGGGCAAGTGTTTCCACAACCAGCTGCCCTTTGAAATCAACAAGAGCCGGGATGCCGACGAGAATACCCGCCTGAAATACCGGTTCCTGGACCTGCGGAACCCTGCCGTCAAGTCCAACATCGTGCTGCGCTGCCAGGTGGTGGCCGAGCTGCGCCGGCTCATGACCGAGCAGGGCTTTTTGGAGATCACTACCCCCATCCTGACCTCCTCCAGCCCCGAAGGTGCCCGGGATTACTTGGTGCCTGCCCGGAACCATCCCGGCAAGTTCTATGCCCTGCCCCAGGCCCCCCAGCAGTTCAAGCAGCTGCTGATGACCTCCGGCTTTGATAAGTATTTCCAGATTGCCCCCTGCTTCCGGGATGAGGACGCCCGGGCCGACCGTACCCCCGGCGAGTTCTATCAGCTGGATATGGAAATGGCCTTTGCCTCCCAGGAGGACGTGCTGGAGACTCTGGAAACCGTCCTGCAGCCCGTTTACGAAAAGTTCGGTAAATATAAGCGGGTGGCCCAGGCTCCCTGGCGGCACATCCCCTATAACGAGGCCATGGAGCGCTACGGCTCCGACAAGCCCGACCTGCGGATCGATCTGGAGATTCAGGATATTTCTTCCGTCGTCCAGGGCTGCGGCTTCGGCCCCTTCGAGGGTGCTACCGTAAAGGCAGTGGCCGTTGACAACTTCACCCAGGCCCGGAAGTGGATCGATAAGCTGCTGGCCGATGTGGAAGTGCAGACCGGCAACAAGGCCTGCTGGTTCAAGGTAGACGAGACCGGCGCTCTCACCGGCGGCATCTCCAAGTTCCTGGGCGACTGCGCCCCGGCCCTGACCGAAAAGCTGAACCTGAAGCCCGGCTCCTTCGTGTGCATGGCCGCCGGCAAGAAGGCTGCCGCCCAGAAGACAGCCGGTGTCATCCGTACCATGCTGGGTAAGCGCATCCCCGGCCACTTTGACGAGGAGCAGTACGCCCTGTGCTGGATCGTGGATTTCCCCATGTACGAAATCGGCGAGGAATCCGGTACGCTGGAATTCTGCCACAACCCCTTCTCCATGCCCCAGGGCGGCCTGAAGGCGCTGGAGGATGCCGAAGGCGATACCGAAAAGCTGCTGGCCATCAACGCCAACCAGTATGACCTGGTGTGCAACGGCTACGAATGCGCCTCCGGCGCCGTCCGGAACCACGACCCCGAGATCATGGTCAAGGCCTTTGAAATGGTAGGCCTGGGCGAGGACGCCGTCAAGGCCAAGTTCCCCGCCATGTACAACGCCTTCACCTACGGCGCACCCCCTCATGCCGGTGCCGCCCCCGGTGTGGACCGCCTGATCATGCTCCTGACCGGCGAAGAAAGCATCCGGGAGGTCATCACCTTCCCCATGAACAAGAACGCCCAGGACCTGATGATGGGCGCCCCCAGCACCGTAGACCAGAAGCAGCTGGACGATGTGCACATTGCCATTGTAGAAGAGTAATATTTTTCCCTCCCCAAACGGGGAGGGAAAATTTTCAGTTTGCCTCTTTACAAATGGCAAAACATCTGCTATAATACTCAGGCAATTGAGAAATGCGCCAGTGGCTCAATGGATAGAGCATCGGATTCCGGTTCCGAGGGTTGGGGGTTCGAGTCCCTTCTGGCGTACCAAAAATGCGAAACACCGTTTGGTGTTTCGCATTTTTGTTTTATACGCCAGAAGGGCCTGGTTAGGGCGGCGGCAGCGTAGCTGCCGTAAAAACAGTCCGGTGGACTGTTTTTAGCCCGTGGGAGAGTCCCCCTTTCCTTTCAGACGCATCCCGTAGGGATGTGGATGAAAGGAAAGCCCAAGCTTGGTGTTTCCTGTTTTGCCAAAAGCGCCTTTCCAAATTGGAAAGGCGCTTTTGACTTATTTGTCACTTCTATTATCATGCAGCATTGCTTTAAACAGACTGGAATAATCCCTGGCCCCGTGGGCGATGTGATACACAACGACCTTATCACTGATGCAGCGATACACACAAATGTACTTTTGAGCAATCACTAGCCTGTATCCGCTTTGCCGTAAAAAACGATCTCTCGGAACATGACCGGATTGTGGGAACTGTTCCAGTCGCCCCAGTGTATCCAGAATTTCATTTACGATTCTGGCCGCAGATTCCGGTTCCACCAGATTCAAATGCAGCTGGGCGATTTCCTCAAGTTCCTGCTGGGCAGGTTCCAAAACAACCAGTTTAGCCACGCTTTAGAATCGCCTCCAACCGTTTGCGGGATTCTTCCAGCGTGTAGGTAGGCGCTCCCGCCAACCTGGCAGCCTCTGCTGCCTCCAATTTTGCCCGCAGCCGCAGAATTTCTTCCCGCTGCTCAAAAGCCTCGATGCTCATAACGACCAGATCTCCCTCCCCGTTTTTGGTGATATAGATGGGTTCCGCTTCGCTATGTGCCAGGTCGGAAATTACCCCATAGTCATTGCGTAGGGTCGTAGAGGATTTGATGATCATACTGCTTGCACCTCCTGCATTATTCTATTATAATTCTATCAGAATAATATAGAAAATGCAAGCGCTTTGTGATCCACTCAATAGAACTTCTTGGCAACTCAGCTGAACGGATACTCCGAAAACGGCTTCATATCTAATTTGATTATTTTATAGGTATCTGCAATTTCTGCCGCTCTATCCCGACTTAATTTTTCCACAAGCCGAAGCGCTGTTCCATCCAATTTGTAAAATTCATAGAATTCACCGTTTGGATCGCTGTACATAAGGATTCCGTTTTCACATACGTTCGTGATGGAGGTACCGAACATAGTAACAGAAGCGATTTTTCCATCTACGATCGTGTGAATCGATAATTCATAAACCGGTTCTGCCGCACCAGGGGGAAGCGTATAGACATCCTTTGCAATGAGCTCCCGGGTCCCGTCGCTGTTCAGGTCCATCAATGCATAGGTAAAGTCTGCCGCATTTTCGGACTGATCCAGTGTTTGCGCTATGTACAGTGCGTATGGGTCCTTCCATGGGTAGGTGACGGGATGCCCATATTGCGTCATCGGCTGTCTGGATGGCTGCGCTTCCAGCGGAACATAGGAGTTCATAATTTGCTGTGCTTCTGTGTCTGTTATTTTTTGTCTGGTCCAATCCGCATCCGCCGCAGCCGGTGGTTCTATCAGCAAATACCAGTCTCCATTTTCCTTCAGAAGCCCCTGTAAAAAGGTCATGTCATCTTTGTTGGCTTTCAGGAAAAACCAGGTTTCTGAATCGTAATCTTTTAACTTCAAAACCTGATCTTCACAGATTTCAAAGCATAGAAACCCGGTACGCAGGTATGTGAAATCCGTATATTTATAGCTTTCCCCATTTTTCAAAGAGAGGATTTCATACAAAGAAATTTTTCCGCCGGGGAACAATTCCGGAATTCCGTCTCCGTTTATGTCGTAGAAAGAATAATATTGGTTTTGAGGGGAGGATGCGAAGCCCAGCCTCCAATCGATGTAGCTTTGATAGCTTTTGTAATACGGTTCGTAGGGGTCAGCTTCTACGGTTACTGTGGCTTTTCCGGTTTCTCTGTATTCCTGGCTCACCTGTGTCTGTACCGTAGGAGCCTCTTCCGGGGCAATATCCGTTAAGGTCTGATGGTTTATGAAATGGCTGACAGAATAACACCCAAGTGCCAATGTGGCGGCAGCCACTACGATTGGGATTATGTGGATGCGGCGTCTGTTTCCGGAGCGTTGCTCAAATTTTCCAGACCGCATAGTCGTTCACTCCTTAAAAATCTCTGCATTGTTTTTGAACTTAACATAGCATAACATGAGAGAGAAACTTTTTCAAGGGATTTTCACTGCGAAGCATCTCTCCTACGGTACCGCACATACGAAAGCACATTGCTGCAAATGACAAGAATTTCCAACAGCCCCGCCCAGTTCCGGATGCTGAGCTGGTACAGGAAAGAGGTCACGCTGGTAATAAGCCCTGCCACCCGCATACCCTGGGGCCGGAGCCACCAGACGGAGAGCAGGGACACGGAGGAGGTGAGAAACACCAATACCGAAGAGATGCCCTCAAAGCGGAAGATCAGGATCAGCACCAGCACCACCTGGAACAGGATATACACCGGCGTCCAGACCTTTTCTTTGCGCTCCTTGACGGTGGAGACCAGCAGAATCACAAAGGACACCATCATGCTGTAGGCCCCGCTGAGGGACCCTAGGCAGAACAGGGCCAGGAAGGTGGATATTTTTGCCAGGATGTCCAAGGTCAGCATCTGGTATTTCTTTTTGCAGAACCGGCTGCCACAGTAGAAGATGTAGTTGAAAACCGTGAATAGGTAGCCTAGATACATTTCTTTTGGATCCTTTCCGGTGCTTTTTTGTTTTATTGTACTACATACGGTGCGGGTATGCAACTGCCATCCGATTGAATGTATGCACAATTCGACAAATGGGGATTTGACGGGGTAAACGGTAGGTACCGGCGGCAAGCTCTTCCCCCCTCCTGCATGGAGGGGGTGC
>CAKTHQ010000061.1 GCA_934565415.1 uncultured Oscillospiraceae bacterium | reverse complement strand
GCCATGCGGACGGGGTCCATGTGGGCCAATCGGATATGCAGGCCAGCCTTGTCCGCAAACGGGCTGGGGAGAAGCTGATGATTGGTGTCTCTGCCCACTCGGTGGAGGAGGCCGTGGCTGCCGTCCGGAACGGAGCGGACTATCTGGGGGTGGGGGCCATGTTTGCCACCTCTACCAAAACCGATACCCATGTGCTGCCCAGGGAAACCCTGCGGGATATTTGCAATGCGGTGGAGGTCCCGGTGGTGGCCATCGGCGGTATCCACAAGGAGAATATATCTTTCCTGAAGGGCACCGGTGCCGACGGTGTGGCCCTGGTCAGCGCCATCTTCGGGGCAAAGGACATCGAAAGGGAATGCCGCACCCTCCGGGAGCTTTCCCGGGAGATGGTTGAGGCCAAATGAAGGCAGCCATTTTCGATGCGGACGGGACCCTGCTGGACTCCATGCATATCTGGCAGGAGTTGGGAAACCGGTATTTGACCCAAAGGGGCATTCCGCCGGAACCGGGACTGGGGGATATTTTGTATTCCATGAGCCTGGAAGAGGGCTGCACCTACCTGAAAGAGCACTATGGCCTGCCGGAAAGTTCCGGGAAGATTGAAAAAAGCATGGAAGATATTTTGACGGCTTTTTATCGGTCCGAGGTGCAGCTAAAGCCGGGGGCGGGGGATTACCTGCAAAAGCTGTATCGCAGGGGGATCCCCATGCTGGTAGCCACCTCCGGCCGCAGGGAGCCATTGCAGCAGGCTTTCCGGCGGCTGGGAATCGATGGCTTTTTTCAGAAGATACTCACCTGCCAGGAGCTGAACACCACCAAGCGGACGCCGGACATCTACCTGGAAGGGGCCCGGTGCCTGGGCGTCGGACCGGAAGATACGGCGGTATTTGAGGATGTGCTGTACGGCATTCGGACAGCCGGAAAAGTCGGGTTCGAAACCTTTGCTGTAGAGGATGATACCAATCGGCAGGACCGGGAGGCCTTGAGAGAAGAAGCGGACCACTATATTTGTAATTTTAAGGAGCTGCTGTAGCGGCTCCTTTTTCCTGTAGGAATCCCCATTTGTCTTTTATAATGATTTAATTTATCCCATTTCTTCAGGTGACAAACGTTCTATCCTATGTTAAAATACCCCCAAAAAGGAGGGAGCACCATGGACCTTCGAGGATTAAACTACTTTTTAACCGTGGCAGAGGAGCTGAACTTTACCCGGGCGGCCCAAGGATGCGGGGGAGCCGCTGCAGCTGAAAGCGCTGGAGGGGTACCCTCTGATTGTGCCCCATCGCCGCTCCCGCATCGATGAAATCCGCAGCTGGTTCCGCCTGGCCGGTGCAGAGCCTGCCATTATCGGGGAACACTCCAATTTTGTGGATGTGCTGGCTATGGCCCGGGCCAATGTGGGCATTTGCATCTTCCCCCAAACGGCCCCGGAGCCTATGCCCGGGGTGGTCTGCCGCCGCCTGGTAGAGCCCTCCCGCTGGGCCAAATATCTGCTGATTCACAAGCGGGATGCTTCTATGTCAGAGCTATCCCAGGTCTTTTGGGATTATGTAAGGGACGATTTGCAAGCGTACCCGGTAACGCTCCTGGAACCGGAGGAATAAAATATGACCCCGTCTCCACAAACAAGAGACGGGGTCAGGTATTCTCATCCGGATTCATGATGTTCCTTTCTCACGTTCCAATATCAATGCTTGAAGGTCTCGTAGTATTCGGAGAGCATTTCTTCGATTTTCTGAATGACTTTCATAGCGATTCTCCTTTCCGGCAGTTCGGCAAACTCAATGCTTAAAGGTTTCGTAGTATTCGCTCAGCAGCTCTTCCAGCTTTTGGATGGCTTTCATAAGGCTTCCTCCTTTCGGTCACTTGTTTTCCTTTGTGACATTATAATAATACAGGTATGGCAAAAAGTAAAATACTTAAAAAATAGGGGATACGATATGGTTTTGATATTGTTTGGGAGGGAATGCTGTTTGCTGAACAAACCACCTTTACAGAAAAGCCAATCTGGTGTATGATAGCCCCAAAACCATTATCCAACAGGAGGAAACAGAAACATATGGAGCACGAAGAAGTGCAGGACCTTTTGTCCTTTGTAGGGGGTAACCCCACGGCCTTTCACACAACCGCGGCAATTCGGGACAGACTTTTAAAAGAGGGCTTTTCAGAGCTGCTGGAAAGCCAGAAGTGGCATTTAGAGCCCGGTAAGGGCTATTTTGTCTGCCGGAACGGGTCCAGCATTCTGGCCTTCCGGCTGGGAACGGATCTGCGGAATTACAGCTTTAATGTGGCGGCGGCCCATACGGATTCCCCCTGCTTTAAGCTGAAGGAAAACGCCGAGCTGCATACTACCGGGAAGTACACCCGGCTCAATACGGAAGGGTACGGTGGTATGATTTGCTCCACCTGGCTGGACCGGCCCCTGTCTATTGCGGGGCGGGTACTGGTTAAGGAAAAAGGAGCCATTGCTTCCAGGCTGGTGGCTCTGGACCGGGATCTGCTTTTAATTCCCAGCGTGGCCATCCATATGAACCGGGATGTAAACGACAAGGCCTCCTTTAATAAGCAGGTGGATATGCTGCCGCTGCTTGGCGGGGACCTGCCGGAGGGGAGCCTGAAAACGCTGCTGGCCCAGGAATTGCAGGTTGCCGGGGAAGACATTCTGGGAAGTGATCTGTACCTGTACATCCGGGAAAATCCCAGCATTTGGGGCGCTGGGCAGGAGTTTCTGTCCTCCGGCCGGCTGGACGACCAGGAATGCGCTTACGGCATTTTGCAGGGCTTTTTAAAGGGCAGAAGCGAGCGCTCCATCAACGTGGCCGCCTGCTTCGACAATGAGGAGGTGGGCTCCGGCACTAAGCAGGGGGCAGCCTCTACCTTCCTGTATGATGTGCTCCACCGCATTACCCTGAGCCTTGGGGGCGGGGAAGAGGACTTCGCCCGGGCAGTGGCTTCCAGCTTTCTGTTCAGCGCCGACAATGCCCATGCGGTACATCCCAACCACCCGGAGTATACGGATGTCAATAATTGCTGCTACATGAATGAGGGCGTGGTCATCAAATCCCACGCCGGGCAGAAGTACACCAGCGACGGCGTCAGCATCGCCGTTGCCCGGGTTCTGGCGGAAAAGGCCGGCGTTCCACTGCAATATTTTGCCAACCGCTCCGACAAGCTGGGGGGGAGCACCCTGGGGAACCTGGCCATGGCCCAGGTAAGCATGAACGCGGTGGACATTGGTCTTCCCCAGCTGGCCATGCACTCCTGCTACGAAACCGCAGGCACCAAGGACATTGGGTATCTGATCCGCCTGATGGAGGCCTTCTACAACAGCCACCTGGAAGAGACCGGTTTTGGAATACTGGAGGTGCAGGAATAAAGAAAGGCCGCCCCAATGGGGCGGTGGTACCATCACCGTAGACAGCAAAAAGAATCAGGGCACAAGTGTGGAGGTTGAGCTGACCTTCCCCCCGGCAAAAGAAGCTGCGCCGGAATCGGAAGCAGGAGAACCGGACGCTTTTCTGGCGGGGAAGCATATCCTTGCTGCGGAGGACAACGAGCTGAATGCGGAAATTCTGCAATTGCAGTTTGCCCAGCTGGGGGCCCAGGTTACTATGATGAACAACGGGAAACAATTGGCGGAGTCCTTCGAAACGGCATCTCCCGGTGCCGTTGACATGGTGCTGACCGACCTGATGATGCCGGAGCTGGACGGCTATGAGGCTGCCAGACATATCCGGGCTTCCCACCGGCCAGAGGGGAAACGGATTCCGATCATTGCCCTGACGGCGGATGTGCTCAGCTAAAAAAGCGAAAAATGGGTCCAGGCCGGCATTGATGCCGTGCTGACAAAGCCCGTAGAAATGGCATCTTTGAAAAAGGTCCTGCATAGCTTCCTTTCCGATCATGCAGGATAAATCTCCGGACACCCGGACCCCTGACACAGGGGCCCGGGCTTTTTTGCGTTGGTATGATTTTAACTTCCGTCGCATACAGTGCCACAAAGGGGGCGGCAGGATGGAATGCGACTGGGGTTCTTTTTTGGGGATTCTTCCCGCCGGACTTCGGGAAAGGGTGGATGAAACAGGCAGGCTTGATCTGCGGGAGCTGCGGCTCCGGGAGGGACAGGCTCCCTGGCTTGTGTTTGATGAGCGGACCTGGGCGCTGCCGGGAAAGGTGGCGCAAAAAGAGCTGCAATACTGCCTCAATGCCGCTACGGCCTATTCCCCGTGGGCATCAGACAGTCTGTCCTCCGGCTACCTGACCCTGCAGGGGGGCCACCGGATGGGCGTTTGCGGGGAGACGATTTTGAAAGCCGGAAAGATTACAGGATACGGAAGCCTCTCCTCTGTCTGCATTCGCCTGGCCAGGGACATTCCCTGCAAACTGGGAACGGACTCAAAAAACTGGGGCTCTACGCTGATTCTGGGTCCGCCGGGCTGGGGAAAAACCACTTTGCTGCGATGCCTGTCCCGGGCGCTTTCCCGGCAGAATCAGGTGGCGGTGGTGGACGAGCGGCAGGAGCTGTTTCCGCCTGGGTTTTCCCGGGGGCCGGGGCTGGATGTACTGTCCGGCTGCCCCAAAGCACTGGGCATTCCCATGGTTCTGCGAACCATGGGGCCGGAGTATATTGCTCTGGATGAGATTACAGCCAAAGAAGATACCCAGGCGATTACGCTGGCCGTGGGCTGCGGGGTGAAGCTGCTGGCCACTGCCCACGCCCTTTCCCGGGAGGATCTTCTCCGCAGACCCGTTTACCGGGGCCTTGTGGATTTGGGGGCCTTTGAAACCCTGCTGATTTTGCACAAGGACAAGTCATTTCACTTGGAAAGGATGGAACCATGACCTACAAATGGATCGGTGCGGTGCTGGTGGTGGTGGGCTGCGGAGGCTTCGGCTTTTCCATGGCCCGGGAGACCCTCCGGCAGGAGGCGCTGCTGCATCAGACCATGAATATCCTGGAAAATATGGAAGGAGAGCTTCGCTGCCGCCTGACGCCGCTGCCCCAGCTGTGCAAGGGAATTGCCAGACGGAACCGGGGAAGCCTGGGAAAGCTCTTTGCTGCGCTGTACAAGGCCCTTCGGGACCAGCAGGAGCCCCAGGCAGAGGATTGCCTGCGTATTCTTCTCCGGGAGGACCGGGAACTGCCGGTAAATGTCAAGCGGGTTTTGCAGCTTCTTGCCAGATCCCTGGGCCGTTTTGATCTGGAGGGACAGCTGCAAACCATTGCGTCAGCCAAGGCTCTTTGCCGCCGGGAGTTGTCCGCTATCCGGCAGGATCAGGATATCCGTCTGCGAGGCTACCGGACCTTGGGGCTGTGCGCCGGGGCAGCTCTGGCCGTGCTGCTGCTGTGACCATGGATATTGATCTGGTATTTAAAATTGCCGCCATCGGCATCATTGTATCCATTCTGAATCAGGTTCTTTCCCGTTCCGGCCGGGAGGAGCAGGCCACAATGACAAGCCTGGCGGGTCTCGTCGTGGTACTGATGATGGTGGCCCAGAAAATAGCGGAGCTGTTTGACCTGGTGAAGACCCTGTTCGAATTCTGATGGAATACTTTTGGAAATGTGCGGCCCTGAGCCTGGTGGCTCTGGTTCTTTCCGCCCAGCTGCGGCAGCAAAAGGACATTGGCGTGCTGCTTGGCATGGCTGCCTGCGCTATGGTGCTGCTGGGGGCGCTACGCCTTCTGGAACCGGTGGTTACCCTTTTTCGGGATCTGGAGGACCTGGGCGGACTGGATGGGAACAGCCTGACAATATTGCTGAAGGCTGCCGGCGTAGGCCTTACCGCAGAGATAGCCGCCTGTATCTGCACCGACGGCGGCAATGGGGCCCTGGGCAAAGCGCTGCGGCTTATGGGCACGGCGGCTATGCTCTGCCTGAGCATACCCATGTTGGAAAAGCTGATAGGCTTTATACAGGAGATGGTGAGTGCTTCATGAGAAGACTGTTATTTGTTTTGCTCCTGTGTGCCGTTCTGGTGGTACCGGTCCGTGCAGAGCTGGCGGCGCCGGCTGTTCCGGAGGCGGGAGCCAAGCTGATGCCTGCCGAGACCAAGGATTTTGGGCAGGCGCTTCTTGAAATTCTGAAAGATCTGCTGCCCATTCTCACCCCGCATTTTTACAAAGGCCTGGCGGCGGTAGGGTCCATTGGGGCGGTGTGCCTGCTTACAAGCCTGGTCCGGACTGACACCGGTCCGGAGAAAAAGACGGTGGATCTGGTGGGAGCCGTGACCGTGGCGGTGCTGCTGGCCTCTTCTACCGGGGCTATGATCCGCTTGGGGGAGGAGACGGTAACAAACCTCAGTGAATACGAAAAGCTATTGCTGCCTGCCATGACTGCCGCTTTGGCCGCCCAGGGGGGCAGTACCTCGGCCGTGGCTTTGTATACGGGGTCCGCCGCATTTAATGCGGTGCTCAGCGGGCTGCTTGTGAAGCTTCTGATCCCGGTGCAGTATTTTTTCCTGGCTGCGGCGGTTTCCGGTGCTGCGCTGGAAAGCGAGGTGCTGAAAGGCCTGAAAGAAACCGTAAAGGGGATGCTGCTGTGGTGCCTGAAAACCATCCTGTCCCTATTTACGGCTTACCTGGGGATTACCGGGGTGGTAACCGGCAGCGTGGATGCTGCGGCGCTCAAGGCAATACGGGCAGCCTTCGGCACCCTGGTGCCAGTGGTGGGCGGGGTTTTGTCCGAGGCCTCGGAGGCGGTGCTGGCGGGAGCCGGAACCATCCGGGGAGCCATGGGCATCTATGGAATTCTGGCGGTACTGGCGGTATTTTTGGAGCCCTTCTGCCGCCTGGGAATTCAGTATCTGATGCTGAAGACTGCCGGAGGCTTTGCCTCTATGTTTGCCCCCAAGGCGGTATCCTCGGTTATCGGAGATTTTGGAGAGGTAATGCGGATGCTTTTGGGTATGACAGGTGCCATGTGCGTCATGAGCCTGATTACTACGGTTTGTTTTCTCCGGGGGGCTTCCTAATGGCGGCGGCCTTTGTGCTGCGGCTGTGTGCCGGGGCAATTGTCTGCGGAATTCTGACGCAATTAACCCGGGACGGCCCGACAGGGCAGGTGATGAAGGTGCTTTGCGGCCTGTTTTTATTGCTGACGGTTTTGGGACCCATGGGAAAGCTGTCGCTTCCGGATATCGGCACCTTTGGAGAAAGCTGGCGGGCGGAAGCGGCGGAGGCTGCAGCGGAAGGAGAGCGCTACGCATTTCAAAACCAACAGGCGGGCATAAAGAAGGGGCTGGAAACATATATTTTGGACAAAGCGGCAGAGCTGGGCTTGGAATTGCGGGCGGCAGTGGAGCTTTCCGAAAAAGGAATCCCCACGGGAGTGCAGCTATCCGGAAGTCCAACCGCTTTCCAGAAGCAGGCATTGGAACAGGCCCTTATAAGGACGCTGGGAATTCCCAAGGAGGCGGTGCGGTGGATGGAGCCATAGAAAAGCTGAAATTGGTCTTAAAAAAGAACGGAGCGGTCCTTTTGGTGCTGCTTTTGGGGCTTGTTCTTATGCTTTGGCCGCAGAAGAAGCAAAAGACGCAGGCTGCAGCCCCGGCTCCGGTCCAGGCGGAAACACTGGGCCAGCAGCTGGAGAAGATCCTGTCTCAGGTAGAGGGAGCGGGGGAAACCAGGGTACTTCTGACCGAGGATGTGGGAGAAAAAACGGTATATCAGGCCGATGAAACCAGGGTGAACCAAGAGGGGCGGCAGGAGCAGCGGACGCAGACCATTCTAACCTCCGACGGCACACGCCAGCAGTCCGGCCTGGTCCGTCAGAGAGAGGCACCGGCCTACCGGGGCGCCATTGTGGTGTGTCAGGGCGGGGCAGATCCCCAGGTCAGGCTCAGGGTCGTTGAAGCGGTGTCCGGTGCAACCGGGCTAAGCAGTAATCGAATTGTAGTACTCAAAATGAAGTAAGGGGGCATTTTTGTGAAAATTTGGAAGAAGAACCTGATTGCGGCAGCGGTTTTGGTGACGGTCTGTGCCGGGATTTATGTGAACTGGCTCTATGCCAAGGAACAGACCACCCAATCCCTGACGGAAAATCTGGATGCGGAAAAAGTGATGGGAGAGGATACCCTGGAATTATCGGAGGATATGTCTGCCGTCATGTCCGGGGAGGATGTGGATACTGCCGGGAACTACTTTGCCGCTGTCCGCCTGTCCCGCCAGCAGGCCCGGGACGATGCCATCCACCTGCTGCAGGAGGCCGCCGCCTATTCCGAAACCGGTACGGGAACCGGGACCAAAGAGGCGGAGGCCAGCCAGGACTTGGAGGACATTGTGCAGACGGCCCTCAGCGAAGCCCAGATTGAGAGCCTGATTATTGCCAAGGGCTACGCAGACTGTGTGGCCTATATGAACGGCGACGGCATCTCCGTAGCCGTAGCCGCCCCGGAGGGGGGCCTGCAGCAGGAGGATGTGGCAGTAATCGCCGATGTGGTCATGGCACAGTCAGACTATACGTTGGATACCATCCGGGTGGTGGAGGTGCAGTAGATACAGTGAAATCCGTCCTTCGGACGGGTGAAATACCGCTTGCGCGGTAAGAAATATGGCGTACCGCCATGTGAAATCGCCGTGGCGAGAGAGAAAAAATTTTATTTCGGGGCTTTTGCAGAATTCGTTTTTGCAAAAGTCTCCTTTTTGCGTCTCCGGAAAAATAATACTGGAAAAAACGAACAAACTATGCTATTATATACTGAAACGACTATGCAAAGGAGGAGACGGCCGGATATGAATTGGCTGCAAAGCTTACTGTATGGATTTCTGACAGGTGTTTCGGATGTTCTGCCCGTTTCTTCCCGGGCCCACGGAATCCTGCTTCTAAAAATCTTCGGCACCACCATCGACGGGAACCTGATGCTGCTGTTTCTGCATATGGCGGTAATGCTTGCCCTGTACATGAATTCCAAGAGCACCATGACCCGTATCCGCCGGGCGCTGGCCTTATCCCGGATCCCCAAGCGGAAGCGCCGCAGGCCTCTGGATACCAAAAGCCTGATGGATTTCCGACTGCTGCGGACTACGGCCGTCCCAATTCTTCTGGCCTACCTGTTTTATGGGAAGCTCTTTTTCCTGGGCAGCAGTATGGTGGCGGTATCCATCTGCCTGCTGCTCAACGGCCTCTTGCTGTACATCCCCCAGTTTTTGCCTACCGGGAATAAGGACGCCCGGACCATGACCCGGGTAGAGGGTCTGCTCATTGGCCTGGGCGGGGCAATCAGCATTCTGCCCGGATTTTCTGCCGTGGGGGCTATGATGTCCGTCAGTTCCGTATGCGGGGTGGATAAGGACTATGCCTTGGGGAATGCCCTGCTGGAAACGATGCTGATTCTTCTGTGCGTCAGCGTCCATGATGTGCTGCGCATTGCTTCGGCCGGTCTGGCGGATGTGACATTCCGGATGGTGCTGGTCTGTGCTTCCACTGCCGTGGCAGCCTTTGCGGGCACGTTCTTTGGAATCAAGCTGTTAAAAAACATTACGCAAAATGCAGGGTTTTCCATTTTTGCCTTTTACTGCTGGGGGCTGGCCCTGTTTACCTTTTTCCTGAATCTCATTGCCTGAATCGGAGGAAACAATATGGCAGAAAAGAAGACAACCCAGGCGGAGCTTGCCGCCGCAGGGGCAAAAAAGAAGGCTTCTTCCGGGAAGCCTGCCGGAAAATCTACCGGGAAATCCACACCGCCGAAAAAGAAGCCGGCGGAAAAGGTAAAAAAGAGCAATCAGGACTTTTCCGGCAGTCTGTCCCCCCATGTGCTGGCAGCCGTATTAAGCCTTGTGCCGATTGAATTGAAGATCGGAAAGTTCAAGCCGGAGCATATTGGGCAGATCAATTTCTACCTGGAAGCT
>CAKTHQ010000060.1 GCA_934565415.1 uncultured Oscillospiraceae bacterium | reverse complement strand
CGAGCTGACGGAGTCCTTTAACTACCATCGGTTCAATACGGAGACCTTTGACCTGACCGCTTTTGGAGAGGCGGTGGAGGGCCTGCCTATGATGGCGGAGCATACCTTGGTCCAGGTAGACGATGTGGATCCCTTTAAGCTGACGGAAGGGGACCGGGACCGGGCGGCGGCCATTCTGGGGGACATTCCGGACTACTGTACCGTAATTTTTGTCTACCCCAATGTGGTTTGGAAGCCGGATAAGCGGATGAAAAAGCTCTGGGAGGCCGTGGACAGGCAAGGGTCCCTGGTGGAGTTTGCCAAGCAGGACCAGCGGCACCTGGTGGATTGGCTGACCCGGGGATTCGGCAGCCGCGGGAAAAAAATTTCCACGGACCTGTGTATGTATCTTATCGACATCACCGACGGCACTATGACATCGCTTTTGGGGGAAATTGAAAAAATTTCCGCCTACTCGGGCGCAGATACCATCTGTAAGGCAGATATTGACGCGGTGACGGAGCCGGTGCTGGATGCGGTGGTATTCCAGATGACGGACCTGATGAGCGCCGGGAAATACGATGAGGCTCTTTTAAAATTGCAGCAGCTTCTAAAAATGCAGCAGGAGCCTATTGCCATTTTGGGCGCCATCGGCGCCCACTTCCGGCGGCTGGGCACGGCCAGAACGCTGCTGGACAACCGGAAGACCAGCTCCGATCTGCAAAAGCTCTGCGGCCTGCCGGACTATCCTGCCCGGAAGACCATGGAGGCGGCCAAGCGGTTTTCGCCCGAATTCTGCAAAAAGGCGGCCAGCCTGATATTGGAAACGGACTATAAGCTGAAAACCTCCTACGACGACGGCCAGCGGCTTCTGGAGCTGCTGATTTTGGATCTGGCACGGGAGGCAGCAGGCAATGGTTAAAATTCGGGAGGCAATATTGGTTGAGGGCCGCTACGACAGCAATACCCTCCGCCAGATTGTAGAGGCACCTGTTTTTGAGACCTCCGGCTTTGGTATATTTAAAGACAAACAGCGTCTTTCGCTTTTGCGCCGGGTGGCGGAAAAGCGGGGACTCATCGTTTTGACGGACTCCGATGGTGCGGGCTTTGTGATTCGCAATCACATCAAAAGCGCAATACCCGCTCAGTATTTAAAGCACGCCTATATCCCTGATGTACAGGGCAAGGAGAAGCGGAAGGCGGCCCCGGGAAAAGAGGGAAAGCTGGGGGTCGAGGGAATGACTCCCGAGGTGCTTCTGGAAGCCCTCCGCCAGGCCGGGGCCACTATCGAGGGGGAGAGCGTGTCCCCCAAAGGCAGCATCACCAAGCAGGACTTTATGCAGTGGGGCCTCTCCGGCGGCCCGGACAGCAGCGCCAAACGGGCGGCATTGTTAAAAAAGCTGGACTTGCCGGAGCATATGAGCGCCAACGCCCTATTGCAGGCGGTGAACCTGCTGTACAGCAGGGAAGAGATGGAAGAAATGCTCCGGTAGGGGCGGCTGGCAGCCGCTCTTACGATTACAGATGTTAGAGGAATAAACATGGTAGATATATCCGTAAAAGACCTCAATAAATTCTTCGTCATCGGGGAAAACTTATTGCAGGGCCTTTCTTTTGAAATTCAGGAAGGGGAACGGGTGGCCATCCTGGGCCGGAACGGCTGCGGGAAGACCACGCTCTTTAAAATCATTACCGGGGAAATGGATTACGACGGGGGAGAAGTATATGTAAATCCCAACAAAAAGCTGGGCATGATTTCCCAGATTCCCCATTTTCCCCTGGGGTATACCGTAGAGGATGTGCTGCGGTCTGCCTTCCGGGACACATTAAGCGCCAAGAAGAAAATGGAAGCCCTGGAAGCCCAGATGGAGAAGGGGGCTACCTCCGAGCAGCTGAAGGCTTATGATGCCCTGGTCGCCCGGTTTCAGGCCGGAGGCGGCTATGATATGGATGTGGAAGTGGACAAAATCTGCAACGGCCTGGGGATCCATCAGCAGCAGCGGCCCCAGCTTTTTGACAGCCTGTCCGGCGGAGAGAAGACCCGCATCAACCTGGCCCGGCTCCTGCTGGAAAAGACGGACATCCTCCTTCTGGATGAGCCTACCAACCACCTGGACCTGAACAGTGTGGAGTGGCTGGAAAATTATATCAAGACCTTTAAGGGCACAGTGCTGGCCATTTCCCACGACCGGTATTTTATCGACCAGATTGCCCAGCGGGTGATTGAAATCACCGACGGCCACGCGGAATTTTATACCGGCAATTATTCCTTCTATATGGAAGAAAAGCAGGCCCGCTTCGATTTGCAGCTGAAGCAGTACGAGCAGGAGCAGGCCAAGCTCAAGCAGCTGGGCTACACGGTGGAGCGGATGAAAGGCTGGGGCATCAACAATCGGACCCTGTACCGTCGGGCCATGTCCATCCAGCACCGGATGGAGCGGATTCAAAAAACAGAGCGGCCCAAAGGAGAGAAGACCATGAAGGCCTCCTTTGGGGAAAAGGACTTTTCCGGCGATGTGGTTTTCAAAATGAAAAATGTCTCCAAGTCCTTTGGGGACCGGACCCTCTTTTCAAATGTGGACCTGCTGGTAGAAGGCGGCGAGCGCATTGCCCTGCTGGGGGACAACGGTACCGGAAAATCCACTTTTATCAAGTGCCTCCTGGGCGAAGAGGACTGCGAGGGAAAAATTCAGTTTGGTCCTACGGTAAATTGGGGGTACCTGCCCCAGATCATCCATTTTGACCACCCGGAGCGGAGCCTGTACGATACCATGCTCTACGAAAAGAATCTGTCCCCCCAGCAGGCCCGGGACCGGCTGGGTGCCTTCCTCTTCCAGGGGGAGGATGTATTCAAAACCGTAGGCACCCTGTCCGGCGGCGAGCAATCCCGGCTAAGGCTGTGTATGCTGATGGATGAGAAAATTAACCTTCTGATCCTGGACGAGCCCACGAACCACCTGGACATTGCCTCCAGGGAATGGGTGGAGGCGGCTATCGAGGAATTTGAGGGCGTGCTGCTGTTTGTCTCCCACGACCGGTACTTTATCGAAAAGTTTGCCGAACGGATCTGGCTGCTGGAGGACGGTACCATCCGGGATTTCCGCTGTGGCTACAAGAAATACCGCTCCATTCTGGAGCACGAGGCCGCGGCCAAGGTGCTTCCTGCGGCGGCCCCCAAGGTCAAAAAGGAGCGCCCCAAGTCCGGCGGTACCAAGGATGCAGAGAAGACCGTCCGTCGCCTGGAACGGGAAATCGATAAGCAGGAAAAGCTGGTGGCAGACCTGGATGCGAAAATAGAAGCCGCCGCTGCCGATTACCAGGAGCTGACAAGGCTCCTGGGGGAGAAGGAAGGAGCGGAGGAAGTGCTTATGGACCTGATGGAGCAGTGGGAGCAGGCCAGCAGCGAGCTGGAATAATCGCCGAAAGGTTGACAGTTTCCGTTTTCCGGCATATAATGGTTTCTGCGTGAAAAAAAGCGAAGCGATTCGCAGTTTAAGGAGAGAATCAAATGAGTTCCTGTAGCGGAAATTGTTCCAGCTGCGGTTCCGACTGCGGCGAGCGCAAGGCAGAAAGCCTGCTGGCCCAGCTGAACCCCAATGCAAAGGTGAAAAAGGTCATTGCCGTGGTTTCCGGTAAGGGTGGTGTTGGCAAGTCCACCGTTACCTCCATGCTGGCGGTGGCCATGGCCCGGAAGGGGAAGCGGGTCGGCGTGCTGGATGCCGATATTACCGGCCCCTCTGCGCCTACTGCCTTCGGCGTTACCGAGTGCCAGGGTGCCAACGACGACGGGCTGTATCCCGCCCTGACCCGTACCGGCATCCAGGTGATGTCCATCAACCTGCTGCTGGATAACCCCGGGGATCCCGTGGTGTGGCGGGGCCCGGTGATTGCCGGCGCCGTCAAGCAGTTCTGGACCGATGTGGTCTGGGAGGATGTGGACTATCTGTTTGTGGATATGCCTCCGGGAACCGGTGATGTGCCCCTGACCGTGTTCCAGAGCCTGCCGGTGGATGGCATTGTTATTGTCACCAGTCCCCAGGACCTGGTGTCCATGATCGTTACCAAGGCTGCCAGAATGGCGGAAATGATGCACATTCCTGTACTGGGGTTTGTAGAGAACTATTCCTACCTCCGGTGTCCGGACTGCGGCAAGAAGATCAATGTCTTCGGCGAGAGCCACCTGGATGAGGTGGCCGAGAATCTGGGGCTGCCGGTTTTGGCAAGGCTGCCCATTGACCCGGCGGTTGCCCAGGCCTATGACAACGGCCTGATGGAGACCGTGGATACCGATGCCCTAAGCGGCGTGGTAGAGGCAATTGAAAAAGCAGAGTAAAATTTTTGCCCAGCGCCTTCTGGCGCTGGGCGTTTGTTTTTTGGGGGAAATGGGGGTTACACCTGGTTGTTCCGGTTTTTTGTACTCTCGGCCAGAACGGCGGAGGTAATCTGGATGAAATCCCGTACATATTTTTTGACATTTTCCCCGTTGCGGTAGCAGGCGTAGAAATGCCGATGGTTTTCGTAATCCGCCAGGGGGTAGAAGCCGCCGCCGGACTGAAAAACGGCATAGTCGGCATAAACATCCGGCATAATCATGCAGGCACCGCTCTTTAGTGCCACGCGTCGGCCGACTTCCAGGGAGCTGGTTTCCAAAAGAATCTTAGGACGGAAGTTATAGCGGCGGAACAGCCGGTCCTGAATGATCCGGGAGGAATGGGAAGAATCCAGGGAGACAAAGCTTTCGCCTTCCAGGTCCTTCAGGATGATGGGGGTACCGGAGGCAATCCGGGATTTGATGCCGCTGTCTTTTCCTGCCAGAATGCCGATGGACTCCTTTTCGATGAGCTCGTAGGTGATATTCATTTCGCTGGGCTCCGTAGCAGCCAGGGCCAGGTCCACTTCGCCCTTTTGCAGCAGCCCTTCCAGGTTGGCAGAGGCGGTTTCCGTTAATTCCAGCATCACATTGGGATATTCTTTGGAGAAAATGGGGATCACATCCGGCAAAACCTGCATGGCCCGGGTAACGCTGATGCCCAGGCGCAGGCGGCCCCCATCCTCATGGCGGATGCTCTCAATCTCCGCTTTCAGCCGGGCATCGATTTCCAGCATGGCCTCTACGGCTTTTAAATAGCGCTCCCCGGCATAGGTCAGGTGAAAGGGGGAGGTGCTCCGGTCGAACAGGGGCGTACCTACCTCGTCCTCGATCTGACGCAGGGTCTGGCTTAAAGAAGGCTGACTGATGTAAAGCTGTTTTGCCGCGGCCGTGATGGTGCCGTACTTGGCAATTGTCTTAAAATAGAGAGCCTGCTTCATATTCATATAATTTTCACCACATTTTTCCAGCATTTTCACGAAATCTATCGTTTCGAACCGATATTTATTATAAAAGGTTTTTTATGGATGTCAAGATGCCCCGGCTGTTTATTGAAGAAAAATTATGATAAGATAATAAATTATGTATTTGTAATTATAAGTTTCCTGTGCTATCTTATTGTCATCGAAAAAAGCAATTTGCTTAGGGAGGATACTTCATGGAAATTCTGAAATCTGCCGCCGCCGGCACTTTGGAATCCAGCGATGCCATGGTCACCGTAGAACCCGGTGAGGGCGGCATCGAGCTGGAGCTGTCCAGCAGCGTCATGAACCAGTATGGCCGCCAGATTAAGGCCACCGTTCTGGAAACCCTGGACCGTCTCCAGGTTACCAATGCCCATGTTACCGTCGTTGACAAAGGCGCTCTGGACTGCACCATCAAGGCCAGAGTGGAATGTGCCGTATTCCGCAGCTGTGATGCTTCCAGCGCCAACATTCCCTGGGGAGGTGCCGTCAGATGATCAGAAGACCCAAGCCCGAACGGTTCCGCCTGCGCAGAACCATGATGTTCATGAACGCCCAGAAGCCCGGCCTCATTAAGGACGCCTATATTTACGGCTGCGATTCCATCATGCTGGATCTGGAGGATGCCGTGGCCGAGAATCAGAAGGATTCCGCCCGGTTCAGCCTGTACCATGCCCTGACCACCATTGACTACGGCTCTACCGAGGTCATTGTCCGGATCAACGGCCTGGATACCCCCCACTGGCAGGAGGACATCCGTGTCTGCGTGGCCGGCGGTGCCGACGGCATCCGGATCGCCAAGTGCGAAAGCGCCAAGGATGTCCACGTGGTGGAAGCCGCTGTGGAAGCTGCCGAGAAGGAATTCGGAGTGGAAGTTGGCCGGACCCTGCTGATGGCCGCACTGGAGAGCCCCAAGGGCATCCTGAACGCCTATGAGATCTGCTCCGCCTCCGACCGGATGTTCGGCGTGGCTATTTCCGGCGGCGACTTCCGGAAATGTATGCAGACCAAGTTCAGCCCCGACGGCGTGGATATGCTGGCTGCCCGCGGCCAGATGCTGCTGGCCGCCCGTGCTGCCGGTATCCAGTGCTTCGACACCGTGTTCACCGATCTGGACGACAATGAGGGCTTCAAGGCCGAGGTTCTGCAGAACAAGGCCATGGGCTTCGACGGCAAGAGCCTGATTAACCCCAAGCAGATTCGCTTGGTCCACGAGGTCTTCGCGCCTACCGAGAAGGAAATCAAGCAGGCAGAGTCCTTTGTTAGAGCTTACAAGGAGCAGTCCGCCGCCGGTGTCGGTGTGTTTACCGTCAACGGCAAGATGATCGATATCGCATTTATTCCCGGCGCCGAGCGCACCCTGCGTCTGGCCAAGGCCTGCGGTATGTATGAGGGGGATTTGGTATGATTAACGCAGTAGGCAGAGACATTCCCGACGAGCTGCTGGTAAACGGCAAAGAGGTTTACCAGGGCAAGAACTATATGGACGGCAAGTACCTGCACAAGGCCGCCCCCACTACCCGCCGGTACGAAAAGCCCCAGGAAAGCAAGATCGTGGCCTCCATTGTGGATGCCCTGAAGGCTTGCGGCGCCAAGGACGGCATGACTTTCTCCTTCCACCATCACCTGCGGGACGGCGACTATGTAGTCAACATGGTTATGAAGGCCGCCATCGAAGAGCTGGGCCTGAAGGACCTGACCATCGCCGCCACTTCTCTGGGCAGCGCCCATGACCCCATTGCCGATTATATCGAAGAAGGTAAGGTCATCGGCATTCAGACCTCCGGCATCCGCGGCCGGATGGGCGAAGTGGTTTCCGCCGGTAAGCTGAAGACCCCTGCAATCATCCGTTCTCACGGCGGCCGCCCCCGGGCCATTGAGGCCGGTGAGGTCCACATCGATATCGCCTTTGTGGCGGCTCCTACCTCCGACTGCGTAGGCAACTGCCGGGGCATCGGCGGCAAGAGCAACTGCGGCTCCATGGGCTACGCCATGACCGACGCCAAGTATGCCGATCATGTGGTGGTGGTCACCGACTGCCTGGTGGATTTCCCCAATATGCCCGCCTCTGTAGAGGCCATTGATGTGGATGCCGTTGTGGTGGTGGATTCCATCGGCAACCCCAAGAAGATCGCCTCCGCCGCCGCCCGCATCAGCCAGAACCCCCGGGATCTGATGATGGCCGAGAACGTGGCCAAGGTCATCGCTTCTACCCCCTACTTCAAGGACGGCTTCTCCTTCCAGACCGGTGTGGGCGGCCCCTCCCTGGCAGCCAACCTGTTCCTGGAGAAGTATATGGACCAGCGGAACATCAAGATGGGCTGGGCCATCGGCGGCATCTGCGGCCCCATGGTAGAGCTCCTCAAGAAGGGCAAGGTCGGCAAGGTTATCGATGTCCAGGACTTCGACCTGGATGCCGTGAACTCCATCAACCAGACCCCCAACCACTTCGAAATGTCCGCCTCTCAGTATGCCAACCCCGCCAACAAGGGCGCGTTCGTCAATAAGCTGGACTTCGTGGTCCTGGCCGCTCTGGAAATCGACACCGGCTTCAACGTCAACGTCCTCACCGGCTCCGACGGCGTCCTTCGGGGCGCTCCCGGCGGCCACCCGGACACCGCTGCCGGATCCAAGGTCTGCATCATTGTCACCCCTCTGACCCGTGGCCGTATGGCTACCGTCTGCGAGAAGGTGGTTACCGTCACCACCCCCGGCGATTGCGTGGATGTGCTGGTCACCGATTACGGCATCGCCGTGAATCCCCTGCGTCCTGACCTCATCGAGTGCCTGGACAAGGCCGGTATTCCCCATGTCTCCATTGAGAGCCTGAAGGAGAAGGCCTACTCCCTGGTGGGCCGTCCCGACGACCTTCAGTGGGAGGACAAGGTGGTGGCCGTCCTGGAAGCCCGCGACGGCACCGTTCTGGACGTAGTCCGCAAGATCAAGCCCCTGAGCCTGTAAACATATAGGGGACCATACCCCTTTTTGTTAAGAATTCCCAGCGTCATTTGATTTGAAGAAAGAAAGGAATCTCCTAAATGAGTGATACCATTGTCGGCCTGCTTGGCCTTGTGACCATCGTGGCCATTGTTGCCACCCTGTTTAAGAGCAAGACTCAGCCTGCCATTGCCTTCATCGTGTACCCCGCCATCCTGGGCCTGATCCTGGTCCTGGGGGGCCGGATCACCTTCGACAACCTGGCCGCTATGATCAAGGCCGGTTTTAACTCTACCGCTCCTACCGCCGCCCTGTTTGTGTTCTCCGTGCTGTACTTCGGCATTATGACCGATGCCGGTATGTTTGACGTGATCATCGGCAAGCTGCTGAAGCTCATCGGCAACAATGTGGTGGGCGTGTGCGTGATGACCTGCGTCATCGCCCTGATCGGCCACCTGGACGGCGGCGGAGCCTCCACCTTCTGCATTGTGGTGCCCGCTATGCTGCCCATCTACAAGAAGATGAATATGCGTCCCACCAGCCTGCTGCGGATCGCCGTGCTGGCCATGGGCGTGCTGAACCTGATGCCCTGGGCCGGTCCCACCATGCGTGCCGCTACCGTGCTGGGCATTGAGGCTGGCGCTCTGTGGAACACCATCATCCCCATCCAGATCTTCGGCATTATCCTGGCTCTGGCCCACGCCGTTCTGACTGGCTTCCAGGAGAAGAAGCGGGGCGCCGGCCTGCCTGCCGGTGCTACCCTGGACCTGGCTGAGAGCAAGTCTGCCGAAGAGCAGGAGCTGGCCCGTCCCAAGCTGTTTGCCTTCAACCTGCTGCTGACCGTGGCTGTCATCGCTCTGCTGATCTGGGATGTGTTCCCCTCCTACGTGCCCTTCATGCTGGGCGTTTCCGTGGCTCTGTTCGTCAACTACGGCGCCACCGCCAAGATGCACAAGAAGATCATCAACCTCCATGCCGGTCCCGCTCTCATGATGTGCTCCACCCTGATGGGCGCTGCCGTGCTGATGGGCGTTCTGACCACCTCCTTCATCCTGAAGGACGGCAAGCTGGTGGCTGCCGGTGTGAAGGTCATGGAAGTTGACCTGCCCTCCGTGGTCCGCTGCCTGGCCGGCATCATTCAGTCCATCCTGCCCGCCGCTGTGGGCCAGCACCTGCCCCTGGTGATTGGTGTCCTGTCCGTGCCTCTGGCTTTGGCCTTCGATACCGACTCCTACTTCTTCGGCATGCTGCCTGTTATCATTGCCATCGGCCAGTCCTTCGGTGTGGACGCTCTGCCCATCGCCATCGCCATGGTCGTGTGCCGGAACTGCGCTACCTTCATCAGCCCCATGGTTCCCGCTACTCTGTTGGGTACCGGCCTGGCGGATGTGGAGATCGAGGACCACATCAAGGCCAGCTTTGGCTATGTTTGGGTGTTCTCCATCCTGTGCATGATTTTCGCCGTGATTGTCGGCATTATGCCTCTGTAAAAATCCCGTTCCTTCTTCGTTCCCAACCCTTCCCCCGCAAAGGGAAAGGGAAGGGCTTTCCGGTTGGTGGACCGGGGGCCCGGTGTGCTTTCTTTGGCCCTGCTGGGAAGGCTGCGGAAAGCAAACAAAAGGAAGAAATCCGGATTCCAAACCGCCTCCTCTTGGGGGCGTTTTTTTTGTAAAAGGTTCGACAAATGGGGATTTGACGGGGTAAACGGTAGGTACCGGCGGCAAGCTCTTCCCCCCTCC
>CAKTHQ010000059.1 GCA_934565415.1 uncultured Oscillospiraceae bacterium | reverse complement strand
AGGCGGCCGTTTGTCTGCACCCTTTCATCCCTATTTGTGCGGACGCAATGCGGCCGAATGGTTGATTAATATGAAGCGTGTATTTTTGTTCGTGTTGGATTCCTGCGGGGTGGGAGAATTGCCGGATGCCCCCGCCTTTGGGGACTACGGGGTGAATACCCTGCGGTCCTGTGCCACCTCTAAAAAGTTTTCCGTCCCCAATCTGTTAAAAGCGGGTCTGGGCAACATCGACGGGATGGATTTTCTGCCCAAGGAGCCCCACCCCAACGGGGCGGTTTGCAAGCTGGCGGAGGCCTCTATGGGGAAGGACACCACCATCGGCCACTGGGAGATTGCCGGTGTGCCTTCCCCCAAGCCCATGCCCACCTATCCCGAAGGCTTCCCCAAGGAAGTGCTGGATGCTTTCGAAAAGGCCACGGGCAGGGGTGTGCTGTGCAACAAGCCCTACTCCGGCACCGCCGTCATCCATGACTACGGTATGGAGCAGAAGGAAACGGGGAAGTGGATCGTTTACACTTCCGCCGACTCCGTCTTCCAGGTGGCGGCAAACGAGGAGTGGATCCCCCTGGAGGAGCTGTACGAGGGCTGCCGGAAGGCCAGAGCCATTTTGCAGGGGGAGCACGGCGTGGGCCGGGTGATTGCAAGGCCTTATGTAGGCAGCAGCCCCGAGAATTTCCGGCGGACCTCTAACCGGCACGACTTCTCCCTGGAGCCCCCCAGGGACACTATGCTGGATGCCGTCAAAAAGGCGGGTCTCGACTCCCTGGCCGTGGGCAAGATTTTCGACATCTTTGCCGGACGGGGCACCACCGACCATGTGTACAATAAGAGCAATGCCGACGGCATGGACCACGCCATGGACTACGCCAGGCAGGATTTCCACGGCCTTTGCTTTGTAAACTTGGTGGATTTTGATATGCTCTACGGCCACCGCCGGGACATTGACGGCTATGCAAACGCCCTGACGGAGTTTGATACCTGGCTGGGAGAATTCATGAAAGTTTTAAAGGAAGACGACCTGGTGCTGATTACCGCCGACCACGGCTGCGACCCCGCCTATACGGCCACTACGGACCATACCCGGGAATATGTGCCTCTTGTCGCCCTGGGCGCCAGGGTAAAGCCCGGCAATCTGGGGGTAAGGGGGAGTTTTGCGGACATTGCCGCTACGGTGACGGAGCTCCTGGGCGTGCCCTTCGATACCCCCGGCAAGAGTTTTGCCAAGGAACTGGTGGAGGAATAAGATGGACCCGAAAGCACTTGTTGACCAGGCAATCGCTGCTATGAAAAAGGCCTATGCCCCCTATTCCGGCTACAAGGTGGGGGCGGCCCTATTGTGCGCCGACGGCACCGTATACGGCGGCTGCAATATCGAAAACGGCTCCTACGGCGCTACCAATTGCGCCGAGCGGACGGCCTTCTTCCGGGCGGTTTTTGACGGGCACCGGGACTTTACCGCCATCGCCGTCTGCGGCGGCAAGGATGGAATCCTGGAAGGGGAGTTCCCGCCCTGCGGCATCTGCCGCCAGGTTATGCGGGAATTCTGCGACGACGATTTTAAAATCTATCTTGTAGGCAAGGACGGCGTCTACCAGGAGCGGACACTTGCCCAACTTCTGCCAGACAGCTTCCGCCCCAACACCCATATGCGGGGATAAAAGGAGTCACTTGCCGCATTTTAGAAAAAAGTTCTCTGAATTCCAGAAAAACAGTTGATTTTTTTCCGGAAATGTGCGACAATGACAGAACAGGGGAGACCCCTGGATAAATGAACATATGGAGGAAATCATTTATGAAAAAGATTCTCGCTCTGCTTCTGGCAGCTGTGATGGTCGTTGGCCTGTGTGCCTGCGGCGGCAACAGCACTCCTGCCGCTACCGAAGCACCCGCCCAGAGCGGCGACGCCACTCAGGCGCCCGCCGCTGCCGCTTCCGCGGATGACATCCCCGATGAGATGACTTCCGCCGACGGCAAGTACCAGGTGGCTTTCGTCACCGACGTGGGCACCCTGAAGGACAAGTCCTTCAACCAGGGCACCTACGACGGCGTGAAGCTGTACGCCAATGCCAATGGCAAGGCTTACAAGTACTATCAGCCCGCCAACGGCAGCAACGCTACCGATAACGACCGGATCGATGCCGCTACCCTGGCCTGTGAAAACGGCGCCGAGGTGGTCGTGGCCGCCGGCTTCATGCAGGAAGCCGCTCTGAGAGCCGCTGCTACCAAGTATCCCGATGTCCACTTTATCTTCATCGATGGCTACCCTGTGAATGAGAAGCAGGATGGCAGCGGCGAGATCCTGAAGAACGTGGCTGGTATTGCTTTCGATGAGCAGGAGTCCGGCTACCTGGCCGGCTATGCTGCCATTATGGAAGGCTACACCAAGCTGGGCTTCACCGGCGGCGGCGGCGGAACCAACCCCGCCTGCGAGCGTTTCGGCTACGGCTTTGTCCAGGGCGCTGACGCAGCAGCTGCTGTCAAGGGTGTTCAGGTCGAGATGAACTACTCCTGGCAGTATGGCTCCACCTTCTCCGCTTCCAACGACCTGCAGACCATGGCTACCGGCTGGTACAACAACGGCACCGAGGTCATCTTCTGCTGCGGCGGCGGTATGTTCTCCTCTGTGGTGGCTGCTGCCGGCGCTGAGGACGGCAAGGTCATCGGCGTGGATGTGGACCAGTCCTATGAGTCCACTTCCGTCATCACCTCCGCTATGAAGGGCCTGGCTGACGCCACTGCCTGGGCCATTGGCCAGCATTACGATGGGGCCTGGGATACCATCGGCGGTACCAGCACCTCTCTGGGTGCCAAGGACAACGCGGTTGGCCTGCCCACCGATACCTGGTCCCTGCAGAACTGGAGCGTTGACGAGTACAACGCCCTCCTGGCCGACATCGCTGCCGGTAAGGTTGCCATCTCCTCCGAGCTGGTTTCCGAGCCCGCCAGCACTGCCAACGTGACCGTCAACATGGTCAAATAACAGCATAACCCCTGGGCCGCTGCAAAGTCCGTTTTGCAGCGGCCCTTTTTTATCCTGCCCGGTTCTTACATCTTTCTTAATTTCCCGGAACGGGCTTGCAAATGGGGGGAAGCTATGGTATGCTCCTGATAGAAACTTCTTTGAAAGGAGCAAACCTTATGCGAAAACAACTCTGTGCACTTCTGTCCGTGGCACTGCTGCTTTCCGGCTGCGGAGCCACTGCCGGCAGGGCCGGCAATACGGTCTATGAAGCCGCCTCCGAAACCATGGCAGCGATGGATGGCAATTTTTCCGTTTCCAATTCCCAAAGCGCGCTGCCGGAAAGCAGAAAGTTTATCATCACCGTGAGCGTCAGCGCCGAGACCGACAACCTGGATGCCGCCCTTCCGGAGCTGACCTCCGCGGCGGAGGAATGCGGCGGGTACATCGAGGACCAGTACCTGTACAACGGCAGCGCTTCTTCCGGCCGCCGGTATCGGTCCGCCAGCCTGACCCTGCGGATTCCCGCCGGCGACCTGGACAGCTTTACCGCCAAGGTGGGCAGCCTGACGAATGTGGTCTCCTCCAGCCGGAGCACCGAGGATGTGACGCTGCAGTATGTGGATACGGAAAGCCGCATTTCCGTGCTGAAAACCGAGCAGACCCGGCTGATGGAGCTGCTGGCCCAGGCCGACAATATGACGGACCTTTTGGAAATCGAATCCCGGCTGACGGAGATCCGGGCGGACCTGGAAAGCTATACCTCCCAATTAAAGGTTCTGGAAAATCAGATTGACTACGCAACCCTGTCCCTGAGCCTGACGGAGGTGACGGAGTACACCCCCGTAGAGGAAAAGAGCCGCCTGGAAAAAATCGGCGAGGGCTTTGTAAATAGCCTCAAGGGCCTGGGTACCGGCATCCTGGATCTGGGCAGCTGGATTCTGATCAATCTGCCTTATCTGGCCGTGGCCGCCCTGGCGGTATTTGGCATCAGGAAGCTGCTGAAAGGGAAGCTCCGTAAGCGCAAAGCGAAGCAGGAGCCGAAAAAAGAAGAATAATGCCGAGCCGCTTCACGGATGGATTCCGTGGGGCGGTTCTCTTTTTGCCTCTGGGGCATAGGATGTTCCATACATCCGAATCAACGAGGTGATCTTTTTGTTTACGCAAACAAATCAGGCTTTTATCCGGGGGGCCCTGGACACGCTTCCGGAATACTCCCACGGGATTGGTGAAAAGCGGTTTTACCGGTTTACGCTGTCCGTGCCCCGGCTTTCCGGGACGGTGGACAGGCTGCCGGTGATTGCGCCGGAGGCCGTCCTGAACCGGATGGACCTGTCCGGCGGGGAAATGCTGGCGGTTTCCGGCTCCGTCCGGTCCCATAACCGGATGGAGGAGGACCGGCGCAGGCTGCTGATCTTCCTGTTTGCCCAGGAGCTTACCGCCGAGGACGGCCCGCCCCAAAACGAAATTCTCCTCCGGGGGAACCTGTGCCGGGAGCCTACCTATCGGCGGACTCCACTGGGACGGGAAATCTGCGACATCATGCTGGCCGTGCCTCGCCCCGGCCGCCGGGGGGACTACATTCCCTGTATCCTTTGGGGCTCCACCGCCAGAATGGCCGCCCAGTGCCACACCCGGGATGCCCTGTTTATCCAGGGCCGCTTCCAGAGCCGGGTATATACCAAGCTATCGGAGGGAACCGCCCGGGAATGCACCGCCTACGAGGTTTCCGCCCTGCGGGCGGAACCGGAATAACCCGGCCCGCCTGGAATGGAGCTACGATGCCAAAAACAAGGTGTTGACCGTTACCGGCGCCGGAGAAATGGACGATTACTCCTAGAGAGAATCAATGCCAGATACGGCACCGAACTTCAATGGGGCATTGCCGAAAACGCCTTAGCAGGCAGTAAGCTGACGGACATATACTACTCCGGCGCGGAAAGCTACCTGCGGGAGCTGCTGGGGGAGGGCCACCTGCTGCTGGGTAAAAAGCTCCACTGCGCCTCCCGCTACGGCGGCTGGGACAACCGGCCGGAGTAAGGGATCGTTATGGAATGGGCCTATGGCAAGCCTTGTGAAGCTTGACAGGAACTGGGACCTTCGGGAAATGGGCGCGGCCATTACCTGCCAGGGCAGCAGCGCGGGCAAATTGGAATGCGGCGCAAATTGGACCCTGGACGGCAAGAGCACCCTGACCATCGAAGAAACGGAAACCCTGACGCTGACGGACGACGAGCGGTATATGTTGAATGACCTGGGCGTCCGCAAGATGGTCATCAAACCGGGAATTACGGAGATTGGGGAAAAAAGCTTCTTCGATATGAACATTACGGAGGTATCCCTGCCCGCCAGCCTGGTAAGTCTGGGCCGATACGCCCTGGATAACTATATATCCGAAAACCGTCACCGTTGCCAAGGGCAGCAAGTTCCTGGCGGTAAAGGGCGGCGTACTGTACAGCCTGGATATGAAGAAGCTTCTGCTGGTGCCTGCGGACGTCAAGAAGCTGACCATTCCGGACAGCGTCACTACCATCGCCGAAGGGGCCCTGGCAAACGGCAGCCTGACCACCCTGGTATTGGGCGCGGGCATCGGCCCGGATTCCGTGGAAGGGGATATGGGCCTTGCAGGTCTGTTGGTCTATAACGATATCACCAGCCTGACCGTCAGCAAAAAGAACAAGCAGCTGCGCGCCTCCGGCAATGTGCTGTTTGCAGGCTCTACCCTCAGAAATCTGACCACCAAGCAGAAAGGGACCGTTACCCTGTATGCCCAGTGGGAGAAGAGCCAATAAACCGCATCACCCCCACACCCATTTGGGCGTGGGGGTGATGTGCGCAGATGAGGATTTGGAGAGAAGCGAACCCCCCTTCCAACGGTTTTAAGCCATTTGGAAGGGGCGCTTTTTACTGTTTATCCTGGGTCAGCTGCAGGTATAGATTCCGGTACTGCCAGGCGGAATTTTCCCAGGAGACATTTTTGTCCATGTCCCGCTGGACCATCTCGTCCCAGCAGTAGCGGTTGGTGAAGTAGAAGGTCTTGGCCCGGTTGATGGCGTCCAGCAGGAGGCCGGCATCGTACCGGTCGAAGGTGAAGCCGTTGCCGGAATTGGTATAGGGGTTCCGGGGCTCTACGGTGTCTTTCAGGCCGCCGGTTTCCCGGACGATGGGGATGGTGCCGTAGTGCATACCGATGAGCTGGGTCAGGCCGCAGGGCTCAAACTGGGAGGGGACCAGCACCGCATCGCACCCGGCGTAAATCCGGTGGGCCCGGCCCTCGTCGTACATGATGCTGGAGCACACATTGCCCCGATAGGCATCCTCGTAGTACCGGAAGGCATCCTCGTACTGCTTATCGCCGGTGCCCAGCACCACCACCTGGGTGTGCTCGTCCATAATCTGGGGCATGATGGCATTCACCAGGTCCAGGCCCTTCTGGTTGGTCAGCCGGGAGACCAGGCCGATGACGAACTTGTGGTCATCCTGCCACAGGCCCAGCTCCTCCTGCAATGCCCGCTTGTTTTCCTTTTTCCGGGGCAATACATTGGTAATATCGTAGTTGGTATGGAGCATGGGGTCCGTCCAGGGGTTCCAGATATCGTAGTCGATGCCGTTGACAATGCCCCGGAGCTTACCGGAATGGTAGCGCAGGTGGGTATCCAGCCCTTCGCCGTACTCCCTGGTCTGGATTTCCCCGGCGTAGGTACCGGAGACGGTGGTAATCATGTTGCAATAGGTCAGGCCGCCTTTGAGCATATTGGCATCCAGCCAGTTCTGGGTCAGGGCGTCCTTATTAAAGACATAGGTGGGCAGGCCGGACCAGTAGCGGATGGTGGGAATATTGTATACCCCCTGGAACCGCAGGTTGTGGATGGTCAGCATGGTTTTGGCAGAGCTGAGCTTGGTGGTGGCAAACAGGGTCCGCAGGTACACGGGCACCAGGGCCGCCTGCCAATCGTGGCAGTGGATTACATCGGGGATCCAGTCCATAAAGTTCAGGGCTGCCAGGGCGGCTTTGGAGAAGAAGCAGAACTTGGGGATGTCCTGGATGATGGAGGTATAGGGATTGCCGTCGGAGAAGAACTCCTGGTTGTCAATAAAGTCGTATACCACGCCGTCCCACACATATTCCATAATGCCCACATAGAAGCTCCGGCCATCGGAGCACAGGGACATCTGGAATTCGCCCCGGTATACCATCTTGCTCTGGTACTCCCAGGGAATGCAGCGGTAACGGGGGAGAATGACTTTTACATCGCAGTTCATCCGGGACAGGGCCTTGGGCAGAGCGTACATCACATCGGCCAGACCGCCGGTTTTTACAAAGGGATAGCATTCGGAGCCGATGAAGGCCACGCTTCTTCTGGGGCCGGGCTCGGGGGTATAACGGGGTTCTTCCATAGGTGTCTCCTCCTGAACGGGTTTTTCGGGAACTTCTTCTGCGGCGGCTGCTTCCGGAACGGTGGGAGCCTCGGGGGCAGGAGCTTCTTCCTGGGCTTCTGCAGCCTCGGAAGCTGCTTCCGGAGCTTCTACCGGGGCGGGAGCTTCTTCCATAACGGGGGCTTCCTTTACAACGGGCACTTCCTCCATGACAGGAGCGGCCGCAGGTGCTTCCACAGGGGTGGCCTCCTCCTTGGCAGGGGGTGCAATGACGACAGGCGCTTCCTCCTGGATAGGAGCGGGGGCCTCTTCGGTCACCTTTTTCCGGCTGGTCCGGGGCTTTTTGGGAGCTGCCGGGGCTTTTTCCGCCTTGGGAGCGGCGGCTTTCTTTTCTGCGGGCTTTTCTGCCTTAGGGGCAGAGGCTTTTTTGGCCGGTGCTTTTTCGGCTGCTTCCGGGACCTTTTCCGCCTTGGCGGCGGTCTTCTTCGCCGGGGCCTTCTTTGCCTTGGTGGGGGCAGCCGCTTTCTTCGTGGGGGCCTTTTCGGCCTTCTTCGGCGCCTCTGCAGCGGCTTTTTCAGCCTTGGGCTTCTGGGAGGCAGCGGGTACGGTTTCTGCCTTGGGTTCAGTCGGCTTTTTCGGGGTCTTCTTTTGCATTTCCACTGGTTCGGCCGCCTGGGCGGCCTCCTTGGTCTTGGGCATGGGACACAACCTCCTGATTTTTTGCAAGTGAAATCAATATTCACAAAAATTATGATATGTATCGGGCCGTGACTGGTCAATCAGACGACCCTCGCCACTAGTATAATACAACTTGCGCATAAATGCAATCGGAAACTCACGAAGATTTTTACGGAATTCGGTTTACAAGCAGCCGGTGTATGTGATATGATACACGGTAACGAATGAAACCACGAAAGGGACAGAGAATGGACTATATCGTATTGGACATGGAATGGAATCAGCCCTGGCCCGGCTCTCCCTCCGCCCAGAAGCCGGTAAACAATTACCTGCGGGGGGAAATCATCCAGATCGGCGCCGTGCGGGTAACCCAGGACGGCAGGGTAGCGGACGAATTCCAGGTAATGGTGAAGCCCAAGGTTTTCCGGCACCTGAACCGGCGGGTCAGTAAGCTCACGGGCATCAAGGAGACCCGGCTGCGGGAGGAGGGCATCCCCTTCCCGGAGGCTATGGAACGGTTCCGGGACTGGTGCGGGGAAGACATTACCTTCTTGACCTGGGGCTTTGATGACATCGGCATTCTCCGGGAAAACCTGCGGCTTTATAAGCTCCCCGAAAGCTGGACGGACCGCTGGTACAATGCCCAGATGATCTTCAACGCCCAGACCGACGGTTCCACTTCCCAGAAGGCCCTGAAAACGGCTATGGAGACCTTCGGCATCGAAGCCAGCCGTCCGGCCCACGACGCTTTGGGGGACGCCTACCATACCGCCCTCATCTGCGCCCGGCTGGATTTGGCCCGGGGGGCGGAGGAATATGACGCTGCCCTGCGCAGCCACGAAAACGGCTTCCATGGGGCGGAACTGCCGGGCTGCATCCGGCGGGAGGTCTTCCGGGATCTGCCCGATAAAGAAACCGCCCTGGCGCTGATGTCCGGCAAGGAAAATAAGTGCCCCATCTGCGGCAGGGGAATGCTGGGCTCCCGCTGGTTTGCCCAGCCGGGCCACCGGTATATGGACCTGGCCACCTGCCCGGACCACGGCAAATTCCTCATCCGCATCCGCCTGAGCCAGCAGCCCGACGGCCTGACCAGGGTCAGCCGCCTTACCTACGAGGCAAGCTCCGAGGCGGCGGAGGCCTATGCAAGGCGGGCCGAAAAGGCTGAACCCGAGGAGCGCCCCCGGAAAAGACGGCGGAGAAGACGGAAAACGGAAAGCGGAAAGTAATAAACAACGCCCCCGGAAATTTTCCGGGGGCGCCGCTTGTTCTGTGGGCAGATCTTACTTTGCGAAAACCTTCTTCAGGTGGACGAACCGGGGCAGGCCGTCTTCCTTGACCATGTTGGTCTCGCCCTGGATGAGGGGCAGGCAGTAGTCGATGAAGCCCTGGGTAACGCCGTTGCCTTCGGCGTTGATCCACTCGCGGGGCACCTTCTTCTCGGTGTTGGCAACCAAAGACAGGTCGAAGAGCTTGGGCTCGCAGTGGTAGCCATTGGCGTCGCGGGCGCACTCAAAGCCCACCATCTTGTCGGTGATGCCGGAAACGGCGGCTTCCACGGCCACCTTGCCAGACATGAAGGACTCGGCGATGTCGGTGCCGGAGGCGCAGTGAGCGGCGCAGCGCTGCAGCAGGCTCAGCTCGATGGGACGGACCTTGACGCCCATCTTGGCCTTGACCACATCGGTCAGCCGGGCAGCCAGGCCGCCCAGCTGGGCATGGCCGAAGCCGTCGGTGCCGGAGGTCTTTGCCTCGGACACGAAGGTGCCGTCGGCATAGTGGATGCCCTCGGAAACGGCAACCAGGCAGTTCTTCTTGGCGGAGTATACCCGCTCCACATCGGCCAGGAACTTGTCCATGTCGAAGTCAACCTCGGGCAGGTACACCAGGTCGGGGCCGTCGCCCTTGGTGTTGGCCAGAGCCGCAGCGGCGGTCAGCCAGCCGGCGTGACGGCCCATGCACTCGATGACGGTAACCATGCCGGTGTCGTACACCTTGCTGTCCCGGGAGACTTCCATAAAGGAGGTAGCGATGTACTTGGCAGCGGAGGCGAAGCCGGGGCAGTGGTCGGTGCCGGCCAGGTCGTTGTCGATGGTCTTGGGAACGCCCATAACGCGGCAGTCATAGCCAACCTTGGCCATGTACTTGGAAACCTTGTTGCAGGTATCCATGGAGTCGTTGCCGCCGTTGTAGAAGAAGTAACGGACATCGTACTTCTTGAAGATCTCCA
>CAKTHQ010000058.1 GCA_934565415.1 uncultured Oscillospiraceae bacterium | reverse complement strand
CTGCGGTGGGCACCCCCTCCATGCAGGAGGGGGGAAGAGCTTGCCTTCGGTACCTACCGTTTACCCCGTCAAATCCCTATTTGCAGAAGTGTTTATTTTCGTTCACAAAGTTTTTATTCCTGCATTTGCTGTGTTTCGGTATTTTTTACAATGGAAAGTGCAGCCAATATGCGATATAATGAAAAGATAGAAAAGGGAAAGAAGAGATAAAAATGCAGCTTACCGTTTGGACTTTTCTGATTGTCTGTCCCCTGGTATTCCTGGCGGGCTTTGTGGATTCCGTGGCCGGAGGCGGGGGCGTCATCTCCATTCCGGCCTACTTACTGGCCGGAGTGCCGATGAAGATTGCCGCCGGGACCAACAAATTCGCCAATGGCTGCGGCACGGCCCTGGCCTGCTGGCGGTACGGTGCCTCCGGCAATATCCATTGGCCCTGCGCCATTCCCGCGGCCATCGGAAGCCTTTTGGGGGCCAGCCTGGGTACCTCTTTGGCCGTGTACATGAGAGAGGAGCTATTGCAGCTCATCGTCCTGGCTTCCTTACCTGCGGTGGCGGTGATTTTGATCTTCGCCCGGAACTTCGGCACCGAGGAAAAGGAAGCCAAGCCCCTAAAGCAGACCATTCTCATTTCCCTGGCCATTGGCCTTGGGGTGGGGCTGTATGACGGCCTGGTAGGCCCGGGTACCGGTACCTTTTTAGCGCTGCTCTTTAGCTTAGGGCTGGGCTATACTCTGGTCAAGTCTTCCGGCTGCGCCAAGGTGGCCAACCTGGCCTCCAACATTGCCTCTATGGTGGTGTTTTTCCTCCACGGGGATATTTTGTTTACCATTGGGATCCCTGCCATGGCTTCCTCCATGCTGGGGAACTTCCTGGGGGCCAGATTCGCCATCAAGGGCGGCAGCGGTAAAATCCGCATCGTTATGTTTGTGGTACTGGGCCTGCTGTTTTTGAAGATCGGGCTGAATTTTCTGGGGGTTATTGATTTTTGACCGCAAAAGTGCGCTGCTTGATTCTGGCAGCGCACTTTTCTTAGTCTTTCAATAGCTTGGAATACCCATTTCCATACTGCACACACCGGGAAACCCGAGATAAGGTGGCGGAGGAGATATCCGCCTCGGCGATAACCTGGTTGTAGGTCTTGCCCTCCAGCAGGAGCCTGGCGGCGTAGATCCGCTCGGCCATTTTTTCCAGTTCCTTTTGGGTGCACAGATCTTCAAACAGGTCCCGGCATTCTTCTTCCGTATTCAGGGAGGCAATGATGCGGTATAGGTCGTTGATCTTTTCCTGCTTGTCCAATTTAAAATTCTCCTTCTGCGTCATTTCGGCTGTTTTTCAGGAAGCTGCGGGTCCGCTCGCTCTGGGGGTTCCCGAAAACCTGCTGGGGGGTGCCCATTTCCTCGATGACGCCGTCAGCCATATAAATGACGGTATCGGAAATGCCCCGGGCAAAGGCCATGTCGTGGGTGACGATGATCATTGTGTAGTTTTTTTCCTTCAGGCCCTTGATGACCCGCAGGACCTCGCCGGTGAGCTCCGGGTCCAGGGCGCTGGTGGGCTCATCGAAGCATAAAATGTCCGGTGTCAGGGCCATGGCCCGGGCAATGGCCACCCGCTGCTGCTGGCCGCCGGAGAGCTGACAGGGGTAGGCGTCCACCTTTTGGAGCAATCCCACCTGGTCCAGGAGCCCCAGGGCCTTTTCTTTGATTTCTGCCGGGGTGCCGGCTTTCAGCAGAGTGGGGGCCAGGGTGATGTTCTCCAGAACGGAGTACTGGGGGAACAGCTGGAAGTTCTGGAATACCAGGCCAAAATGCAGCCGGTTTTTCCGAATTTCCTCTTCATTCCGCCGCAGCAGGGGGGTACCGTCGATGGAAATGGTGCCGCTGTCCGGGTTTTCCAAAAAGTTCAGGCACCGGAGCAGGGTGGTTTTTCCGCTGCCGGAGGAGCCGATGATGGTCAGCACCTTCCCGCAGTCCAGAGAAAAGCTGATGTCCTTTAATACCTCGGTCTTGCCGAAGCTCTTTTTGATGTTGTCTACTTGCAGCAATGCCATGGCTCAACCTCTGTAATAGTCCAGTTTGTGTTCGATCCGCTGGAACAGCAGGGTCAGCAGACCGGAGAAGAGTAAGTAGAAAGCGCCGGTATAGAACATGGGCCAGATGAGGCCGTCGGACTTGATGAAGGCCTGGCCGGTCCACATGATTTCGTACACGGCAATCACCCGGGCCAGGGAGGTATCCTTGACCAGGGTGATGATCTCGTTGCCCATGGAGGGAATGATCCGCTTGACAACCTGCATCAGGACAATCTTAAAGAAAATCTGATTTTTGGTCAGCCCCAAAACCTGCCCGGCCTCATACTGCCCAACGGGAATGGACTCAATGCCGCCCCGGTAGATTTCGCTGAAATAGCAGGCGTAGTTGATGGTAAAGGCCAGAATGACGGCGGTAAACCGACCTATGGCCGGGAGCCCAAAAAGGAGTCCCGGTCCATAGAAAACGACAATCAATTGCAGCATCAGGGGCGTCCCCCGAATGACCCAGACGATGGCTTTCATCACCACCCGCAGGGGGGAAAACTTGCTCATGGTGCCGAAGCAAACCAGCAGCCCCAGGGGGATGGAAAACAGCAGGGTCAGCAGGAAAATATTCATGGTCTGGCCGAAGCCCTTGATGAGGGCCAGGGTGACGGAAATGAACTGTTCCATATTACTTAACCAGGGTCAGGGCGTACTTTTCGGCCAAGGCACCCAGGGTGCCGTCGGTCATCAGGGAGACCATGATTTCGTTGACCTTGGCGGTGAGATCGGAATCCTTCCGGAAGCCGATGCCGTATTCCTCGGAGCTCAGCTCCTGGGCAATGGCAAGATCGGGATATCCGGTGCCCTCGCCGGTCATGGCGTTGGCCATAGTGATGTCGATGACGCAGGCGTTGGCGGTTCCGGCGGCCACTTCCATGAGGGCGTTAGACTGGGACTGGACGGCGGTAACATCCGTAATGTCCATGGCTTTCAGCTCGGCCTCTCCGGCGGAACCGGCTTCCACGGCGAAGGTCAGGGTGCGCAGCAGCTCCACGGCATCGTAGTCCGGGGCGGCGGCCTTGTCCATGACTACCACCTGGGCATTCTTTACATAGGGGTTGGTGACGCTGGCATTGAGCTTGACCTCGTCGGTGATGGTCATGCCGTTCCAGATGCAGTCGATGGCCTTGGACTCCAGCTCGAAGAACTTGTTGTCCCAGTCGATCTCGATGAATTCACACTTGACGCCCAGCTTGGCGGCCACGGCTTCGGCAAATTCGGCATCAAAACCGGTCCAGTTTCCGTCGGCATCCTTGTAGTCCATGGGTTCGTAGTCGGTAACACCTACAACAAGAGTTCCTTTTTTCTGCACATAGCTCAGGTCGGAGTCGTCATTTTTCTTGGAGCAGCCGACAAAGCAGCTTGCGGCCAGGGCCAAGGTCAGGACCAATGCAAATAGCTTTTTCATGTTTATTTCCTCTCTTTCCGTTTCGGTGGGGGCGGTATTTCTTGATAAATGCATTATACTTTATCTCACTAAAGTTGTAAAGTACTTTTTGAGAGATTTTGAGAATTTGTGAAAAGACACAAGTAATTCGCGGAGTTATATAGTGCTTTAATATATAATGCACAACAAACGTAGGGGCAGTCATCAGCCGCCCAAAGGGTATTGATATAAAGCAAGTAGGTTGAGTGGCAGGCACCGAAGGCACGCTCTCCTGGCCTTCCTCTGGGAGGGGAAGACTAAGGCGCTTCCTTCCACAAAAGACACTCATCCCCCGGATAGCGACAAAACCTCTTGACAATTGGATTTTCCGGTGCTATAATCCCAGCCATAAGGGAAACGCGCGGATGAGGAAAAAGCGGACCGGAACCCGGATGCAGAGAGTTGGCGTTTGGTGCGAGCCAATGATGGATGGTGCGTATACTGGCCTCGGAGCGGCCCGGCTGAACGGCTTTGCCTATTAGGCGGGACGGGGAACGCCCGTTACAGCGGAGCGCAGTTGTTGGACTGTGGTGAGGTGGCCGGGTATTCGGCAAAAAGAGTGGTACCGCAAGGTTTTACGCCCTGTCTCTTTCGATTGGAAGAGGCAGGGCTTTTCTTTTTACCTCCGCAAAAAACCAATTCATTTTATGGAAGAGGAGAAACAAATCATGGACGCAACAAAGTACGCAGTCGGCTATTATCCCGCCCCCGGGGCGCACTACAAGTGGGTACACAAGGATCACATCGAAAAGGCCCCCCAGTGGTGCAGCGTGGACCTGCGGGACGGCAACCAGAGCCTGGTGATCCCCATGAGCCTGGAGGAGAAGCTGGAATTCTACAAGCTGCTGCTGAAGATCGGTTTTAAGGAGATTGAGGTGGGCTTTCCGGCTGCTTCCGAGACGGAGTACACCTTCCTGCGGACCCTGATTGAGCATAATATGATCCCCCAGGATGTGACGGTGCAGGTGCTGACCCAGTGCCGGGAGCACATCATCCGCAAGACCTTTGAGGCCTGCAAGGGGGCCCCCAGCGCCATTATCCACTTCTACAATTCTACCTCCGTTGCCCAGCGGGAGCAGGTATTCAAAAAGAGCAAGGAAGAGATCAAGCAAATCGCCGTAGAGGGCGCCAAGCTGGTGAAAAGATTGGCGGCGGAGTACGAGGGTAACTTCCGGTTTGAATACTCTCCCGAGAGCTTTACCGGCACCGAGCCGGAGTACGCTCTGGAGGTGTGCAACGCGGTACTGGATGTCCTGGAGCCCAGCGAGACCAACAATGTGATTATCAACCTGCCTGTCACCGTGGAAATGAGCCTGCCCCATGTCTACGCCAGCCAGGTGGAGTATATGTGCGAGAACCTCAAGTGTCGGGAGTATGTCACCGTATCGCTGCACCCCCACAACGACCGCGGTACCGGCGTGGCGGATACCGAGCTGGGGCTGCTTGCCGGTGCGGACCGGGTAGAGGGGACCCTGTTTGGCAACGGCGAACGAACCGGCAACGTGGATGTGATCACCCTGGCTATGAATATGTATTCCCACGGCGTGGACCCCAAGCTGGACTTCTCCAACCTGCCCGCCATTGTGGAAATCTATGAGCGCTGCACCCGGATGCATGTGTATGAGCGGACGCCTTACGCAGGCGCTCTGGTCTTTGCCGCTTTCTCCGGATCCCACCAGGATGCCATCGCCAAGGGCATGAACTGGCGGCAGGAAAAGGACCTCCACCGGTGGACTGTGCCCTATATTCCCATCGACCCCAGGGACATCAGCCGGACCTACGATGCCGATGTGATCCGGGTCAACTCCCAGAGCGGCAAAGGCGGCATCTCTTATCTTCTGGAGCACGCCCACGGCTATGTGCTGCCCACCAAGATGCGGGAGCACTTCGGCTACCAGTGCAAGGACATTTCCGACCACGAGCATCGGGAGCTGAAGGCCGACGATGTGCTGCGGGTATTTAAGCTCAGCTACCTGAACATCACCGCCCCCATCAGTTTGCGCAGTGCAAAGTTTGAGCCTATGGCCGGTGGCTCCGGCTGCGATGTAGTATTTGTAAAGGACGGCATTGCCGCTCAGCTTCACGGAGTGGGCAACGGCAGCCTGGATGCCGTCAGCAATGCCCTGAAGGAGTACACCGGTGTTCCCTATACTTTAAAGGTATATACCGAGCACAGCCTGCAGCAGAAGAACTCCGGTTCTACCGCCGTGGCCTATGTGGGCATCGAGACTCCGGACGGCACCATGCATTGGGGCGCCGGCAGCGACACGGATATTACAAGGGCCAGTATCTATGCTCTTTTGAGCGCCTTTAACAATTCCATTACCGAGTAAAAGGAGAGAACATCCAATGGCAATGACTATGACACAAAAGATCCTGGCGGCTCACGCCGGATTAAAGGAAGTGACCGCCGGGCAGCTGATCCAGGCAAATCTGAACATCGTCCTGGGCAACGACATCACCACCCCCGTGGCGGTAAATGAATTCCAAAAGGCCGGATTTGACGGCGTGTACGACAAGGATAAGGTGGTCATCGTTCTGGACCACTTCGTGCCCAACAAGGACATCAAGGCTGCCGAACAGTCCAAAACCTGCCGGGAGTTTGCCTGCTCCCACTGCATCAGCCACTTTTACGATGTGGGCAAGATGGGCATTGAGCACGCCCTTCTGCCGGAGCAGGGCATTGTCACCGCCGGCGACTGCATCATCGGTGCCGACAGCCACACCTGCACCTACGGCGCTCTGGGCGCTTTCTCCACCGGCGTGGGCAGCACGGACATGGCAGCCGGTATGGCTACCGGAAAAGCCTGGTTCAAGGTACCTTCTGCTATTCGTTTCCACTTGACCGGAAAATTAAAGCCTAATGTCAGCGGCAAAGATGTGATCCTCACCATCATTGGCCAAATTGGCGTGGACGGTGCCCTTTACAAGAGCATGGAGTTCACCGGCCCCGGTGTGGCCTGCCTGAGCATGGATGACCGGCTGTGCATCTGCAATATGGCCATTGAGGCCGGTGCCAAAAACGGTATCTTCCCGGTGGACGACCGGACTCTGGAATACCTGAAGGGCCGCAGTGAGCGGGAGCCTGTTATTTACACCGCCGACGAGGACGCCCCCTACGAAAAAACCGTTGAAATTGACCTTGGCAGCATTGAGCCCACCGTGGCCTGCCCCCATCTGCCGGAGAATACCCATCCCGCAAAAGAGTTGGGGAACGTGAAGATCGACCAGGTGGTCATCGGCTCCTGCACCAATGGCCGGATGGAGGATATGGAGACGGCCTATAACATTCTGAAAGGCCATACCGTAGCCCCCGGTGTCCGCTGCATCATCATCCCCGCCACCATGGCCATCTACCGGGAGTGCATTGTCCGGGGCTACACCACTGCCTTTGTGGACGCCGGTGCTGTGGTTTCCACTCCCACCTGCGGCCCCTGCCTGGGCGGCTATATGGGCATCCTGGCAGAGGGAGAACGGTGCGTGGCCACCACCAACCGGAACTTTGTGGGCCGTATGGGCCATGTAAAGAGTGAAATTTATCTGGCAAGCCCTGCCACTGCTGCCGCCAGCGCATTGACGGGTTACATCACCGCACCCAAGGAGGAACTGTAAAAATGCAGACACAGGGAACCGTTTTTAAATATCCGGACAATGTGGATACCGATGTAATCATTCCTGCCCGGTACCTGAATACCCCCAATGCCAAGGAGCTTGCCAAGCACTGCATGGAGGATATTGATACCGCCTTTGTAACGAAGGTCCAGCCGGGAGATATTATAGTGGGCGGCTGGAATTTTGGCTGTGGCTCCTCCCGGGAGCACGCACCTTTGGCTATCAAGACCTGCGGCACCGGCTGCGTCATTGCCAAGAGCTTCGCCCGGATTTTCTACCGGAACGCCATCAACATTGGCTTGCCCATTCTGGAATGCGAGGAGGCAGCAGAAGAAATTCAGGCAGGGGACCAGGTAAAGGTGGATTTTGATACCGGCATCATTACGGACATCACTACCGGCAAGCAATTCCAGGCTGCGCCCTTCCCGGAGTTTATTCAGAACATTATTCAGGCCGGCGGCCTGCTGGCATCCTTAAAGAAGGAGGGCTAAGCCATGGAAAAGAACATTGCCCTGATCCGCGGCGACGGTATCGGCCCGGAAATTGTGGGTCAGGCCGTGAAGGTCCTGGACCGGGCGGCGGAAATCTACGGCCACAGCTTTGTCTACACCGATGTAGACATGGGCGGCAACGCCATCGATAAGTGGGGAGACCCTCTGCCCAAGGAGCAGCTGCAAAAGTGCCTGGATAGCGACAGCGTCCTTTTGGGTGCCGTCGGCGGCCCCAAGTGGAATGAGGTTCCCGGCCCCATGCGCCCGGAGAAGGGTCTGCTGCGGCTGCGCTCCGCCATGGGCGTGTACAGCAACAACCGCCCGGCAAAAATCTGGCCCCAGCTTGCTTCCGCTTCTCCTCTGAAGCCGGAGATAGTGGAAAAGGGAATTGATTTTATCATTGTCCGGGAACTCACCGGCGGTATCTATTTTGGTACCCATGAGACAAACCAGATGGATGGCCAGGCGGTGGCTACGGATATTCTGAGGTACAGCGAAGAGGAGATTCGCCGTATTGGCCGCATCGGCTTCGAGACGGCCCAAAAGCGGCACAAGAAGCTGTGCTCCGTAGAAAAGAGCAACGTTTTGGATTCCAGCCGTCTTTGGAAGAGGGTCATGCATGAGCTGGCAGAAGAATACCCGGATGTAGTGCTTTCCGATATGCTGGTGGACAACTGCGCCATGCAGATCGTCAAGGACCCCAGCCAGTTCGATGTGATCGTTACGGAGAATATGTTTGGCGACATTCTCTCCGACGAAGCCTCCATGATTACCGGCTCCATCGGTACCATTCCTTCCTCCAGCCTGGGTGCCACTACGGTGGGCCTGTACGAGCCCATCCACGGCTCCGCCCCGGACATTGCGGGGCAGGATCTGGCGGACCCCATCGGCACCGTTCTGGCCGCAGCTATGATGCTGCGCTACAGCTTCGGCATGGCAAAGGAAGCGGATGCCATCGAACAGGCTGTGTCCGATACACTGGATGCCGGCTTCCGTACCGCGGATATTGATTCCCATGGGGAAGGCCAGCAGAGGATTGGCTGTAAACGGATGGGCGACGAGATCGCTTCAAGAATTCAATAAGGCAAAGGCACCGCTTTGGATAGGAAAGTCCAAAGCGGTGCTTTTATCGGGAAATCAGAGACCGGTGGAAAGATCTTGCACGCTGCTGCGCCGGATGAGCTGAGGCGTCAGGTTGATATGAGCGACACCGCGCAAATGCTCGCTGTAGATTTTGGCGAGCAGGTCCACGGCATTGGCTCCCATAGCTTGGGGATCGTAGCTCACAGTGGAGAGCCGGAGGCCAAACTCGTCAATATAAGGGGAGTCGTCAAAGCATAGAATACTCAGGTCCTGAGGGACCTTGCAGCCCATTTCCCGGAGGGCGTTGACGATGCCAATGGCAATTTGGCAGTCACCTACGAAGAGCGCCGTGTAGGGCATGCCGTCTTTCATCAGCTCCCAGGCTACCTGATTGCCCCGGGCCAGGCTGCTGTCGCCAAAGAAGACCTGATAGCGATATTCGCTGGGCGGAAGCGTCCGAAGTGCGGCCTGAAAGCCTTGAATGCGATCCATCTGGGGAGTGGTGCCCTTATAGCTGGCAATATGGGCAATCCGCCGGTGGCCCTTTTGGATCAGGTGCATGGCAGCCAGATATCCACCCTGAAAATTATCAATACATACGGTGTGGGTCTCGTAAGAAGGAATATATCGGTTTACCAGGATGACCGGTGTTTTTATCCGGTGAAGCATAGCGGCCAGGGTTGGGCGCTCCGTGGCCGTGACGATCACGATGCCTATATAATTGTTGGTATCGGCCAGCTCAATTTGGTTTTCTTCCAGCTCTGGGTCGTAGTTACTATTACAGACCACCGGGAGAAGCCCAAGGGTCAACAAACGGTCACTGAGGCCTTTGATCACCTGGGAAAAAAAGCCATTGCCAATGTCACCGCAGAGGATCAGTACATAATTTGTTTTGTTCCGGACTTCGCTGGGAAATCGGACCAGAGGCTGTAAGCCAAGGCTTTTCATGGCGGCCTGGATTTTAGCCAGGGACTTGGGTGAGACATTGGCATTTTGCGTAAAGGCCCTGGAAACGGTGGCCCGGGATACGCCTGCCTTTTCGGCGATCATTTTTTGGTCTACCATAAGCAAAACTCCTATTTGGCACCGATTGCTCCAATACGGGGCCGAATTTTTGTGGGCCGTGGGGCCCTATGGAAAGCACGGATGTGCAGCTCAGGGGCATAAAATACATAGGGAGAAGCCACAATACCAAAGGCTTCTCCCAAGCTTTATGAATAAAGCATCCCAATTATGGGGAAACGGAGGAAGAAATGGAAGAAAAACAGACTTCCATACACAAAAAGCAAAGAAAGCAGGTCCTTTTGCTCGCTGCGGACACCGATGCGGAAATGCCTTCCAAAAAGGACCTTTGCAAGGCACCAGCCCAGGCAGGCGCCCAGGGTATTGAAGATGAGGTCGTCCACATCCGTTGATCGGGAGGAGAACAGCTGCAATAGCTCTATCGCGAGAGAAGTAAAGAAGCCGGCAAACAGGGTACCGGAAAAGCTCTGGTACCGCCGCCACACCAGGGGCAGGAAAAAGCCCAGGGGAACGGTCATCAGTACATTCATGCCGGAGAGCCAAAGAAACCGGCGATCCTGATAGTCGGAGAAGGGGATCAGGTTCACCGTCGGGTCCCAGCCCAGGTAAGGAATTCCGGGCAGACCTACCACATTAAACATGGCGCTTAAATAAAGTACCAGCAAAACAAGGGCGCAGCGGCTGCCCTTGGACAGGCGCTTTCCCAGGCAAAGCCGGAATACAAACAGTACCAAAAGTGTGCAGAGCCCGGAAAAGAACATTTCCAGAAAAACAGAAATATACAGTCTCATACAAAGCTTCCCCCTTTTTTCACAAGTATATC
>CAKTHQ010000057.1 GCA_934565415.1 uncultured Oscillospiraceae bacterium | reverse complement strand
ACGATGAATTGACCGAATGGCAGCAGCTCCTAGAGTATACCAACGGTCACAAAGGTGTGATTGTCGGCATTGATGAAATTCAGAACTGGTTTCAATCTGGTCGGAACCAGCTCCCGGAGGGGATGCTGGAAGTCGCTACCCAGAACCGGAAGAATAACCGTATTCTCTGCTGTACCGCCCAGGTCTTCACCCGTGTCAATAAAGGTCTCCGGGAACAAGTTACAATGCTCTATGAGCCTCATACCTTCCTTGGCTGTTTCACTGTGGTGATCAAGCGTAAGCCTATTCTGGATAATGAGGGTAACGTGATAGACCGGAAATACCGTGGAATGTATTCCTTCGTCCACACGGAAGAGCTGCGGAACGCCTATGATACCTATAAGGTAATCCATACTCTTGCGAAAGAGGGCTTCAAGGATGCCCCTAACGCTTCTGTAACGAATGTTTATGTTGCCGCTCCCGCCCGGAAGCGGTAGCGGACCCTCCGCCCGCTCCGGGCGGAAGCAGCATAAACCTATAGTTACAAAAGTATACGGTAGTCCGAAAAGCCCTCTTGAATATTCATATTCAAAATGATAAAATGGCGCCTAATTTCTTTGTAGGTAAATGGTAAATCATTGATTTCTTTACTCATATATTGGAGTGGACAACCCAAACGCAATAAAGATTTCTATTTTGTTGCGTTCACTTTGCCAGTTTCAACGGCTCCCCTCTGGCAGGTTTTGCACCTAAAACAACTTGATTTTCCTTTTCCTTTCTAAAGATTTTGGTACAACTCATTTTAGCATTGCCGCCGTTGTTTGTCAAATGAGGTTTGTAATGGTTGATAAAGAAAAACTTCGTGCCTGGCTCCAGGATGCCGCCGTAGATGCGGCAAGGACTACTTCCCAAAGCGGCTCCTCTGCATTATAATAGACGATAGTTTGAAGGGTCCTCCGAAATGCGACATCGGTGGGCGTATTCGGGTAACTTGCCGCCGGAGCTGTGTTCTGTTCCGTAGCTTCGGCAGGCTCATTACTGTTATCGGATTCCTATAACGAGGTCGGATCCATAGTTGCTGCCACAGCTGTGGCAGATATGGTTCCTGTCGGTGACAACTTATCTATCACATTCTTCTTCCCACAGGCTGCAAAAAGAAAAAGTATTGCAGTCGAACATGAGTCCCAGCTTTTTCATTGGAAATGGCCTCCTATTGAATCCAATTCCTCACCGCCGTGCCTTCCTGATGGCTGTCTGAATTTCCGGAAGATCTAACTGAAAATCCCGTGAGTGCAAAATCCGGTATCCGGCCCCTTCCAGAACGGCATCTACGAAGGCATCCCGCTTTTTTCGGTCCGGGGCGTCGTGGGTGCTGTCGTCCAGTTCCAGGATCAACAGGATGTTGACCCGTTCATCACACACAATAAAATCCATATGCTTGCTCTGCACCTTGTTCAGAAGCGTTTGATAGTATCCCCCACTCCCCGCTTAGGCTCCACCAGGTCCAGCAGACGCATTTTGGGCAGATATACAGTCCCTGGCTTTCCAGAAAACCCCGGGTACTCATATAGTTTTTCCATTCGTATTTTGTAAGCAGCAACCGCTTTTGATAGGCAGTTGCGTAATATCGGTTACTTTTTTTATAGCACTTTTTGAAATATAGGATAAAGGCTTCCAAAAGCAGCATCGCTGCAATTCCATAATATATGTAGTATCTGTTCATAGGGATCCCCTCAATAAAGGCCATAGGCAGAAAAGCAACTCTGCTCCTGCTTTGATTCCATTATAACAGCTGTTTTTTCAAATGCAAATCCGCAAGAAATTTCCCTTTACTTTCGTCCCCTTTTTCGATAAAATGGGCATAGCAATTTAAGCTAAAATAGGAGGTTTTATCATGGCTGTAAAAAGAATTGGCGTACTGACCAGCGGCGGCGATGCCCCTGGCATGAATCCCTGCGTTCGGGCAGTCGTTCGGACAGCGTTGTACCATGGTCTGGAATGCTACGGCATCCGCAGAGGCTGGAATGGTCTTATCACCGGTGACATTGTTCGGCTGGATGAAAAGAGCGTTGCGCACACCATCAATCGGGGCGGTACGATCCTCTACACGGCTCGCAGCAAAGAATTTATGACTGAGGAAGGCCAGCGGAAAGCTGTATCCACCTGTAAGTTCCTGGGCCTGGACAGTATTATCGCCATCGGCGGAGATGGTACCTTCCGGGGTGCACTGGCCCTGAGCAAATACGGTATTAATGTAATCGGCATTCCAGGTACCATTGATAACGATATCAGCTGTACGAACTACTGTATTGGCTTCGACACGGCAGCCAATACAGCCATTGAGTGCATCGACAAGCTGCGGGATACCATGCAGTCCCACGAGCGCTGCTCCGTTGTAGAGGTCATGGGCCGGAACGCCGGTTATCTGGCTATGTATGTTGGCCTGGCCTGCGGTGCAACAGCCGTTTTGGTACCGGAAGAACCCATCGACTTTGAGCGGGATGTGATTGAAAAAATCCGTCAGGCACGCTTTAATGGATTCACCCACTATATGATCGTTGTCGCTGAAGGCGCCGGAAAGGCAATCGACATCGCAGCACAAATCAAAGAAGCCATTGATTTGGACCCCCGTGTGACCGTTTTGGGCCACATTCAAAGAGGCGGCTCCCCTTCCGGACGGGACCGGGTAAACGCCACTAAGATGGGCTATCTGGCTGTAGAGCTGCTGCTTCAGGGGAAGACCAATCGCATCGTTTGTACCCACGAAGGCAGCTTTTCCGATGTAGATATCGCCGAAGGTCTATCTATGAAGAAGAGTATTCAGCAGATGGAAGTGGATGTTCTGGCAGCCATGACGGGCATCTAATTTTTCATTACATAGCATAAAACACCTGTGAGAAACGAACCGTTCCCACAGGTGTTTTTTCATGCCTTTGGATGGCATTTCTGATAAACACTTTTAATTTTCTGGTTAATCATATGCGCGTACAACTGTGTCGAGGAAATATCACTGTGCCCCATGAGTTCCTGAAGGGACCCCAAATCTGCTCCGTTTTCCAGCAGATGAACCGCAAAGCTATGCCTCAAGGTATGCGGCGTTATCTCCTTTTCGATTCCTGCCTTTGCCTGGTAATACTTGAGGATTTTCCAGAAACCTTGGCGGCTCATTCGAGTTCCGCCGACGTTTACAAAAAGTGCTTCCTCAGATGCATCGGAAATCATGGCCGCACGGACATCAGACAGATATACAGCCAACGCCTTCTGAGCCGCAGGGTATAACGGAATGACCCTGGACTTCTTCCCACTGTGACACTTTACAACGCTAAGATTCAAATTGACATCCTCCACATTGAGGCTAATCAATTCCGTGACGCGCATACCAGTAGCATACATCACTTCCAGCATGGCCTTATCGCGATATCCCTTTGGATCAACACAAGCAGGCTGCTCCAAAAGCAATTCAACCTCTTTTCCAGTAAGGATTTGGGGCATCTTCTTCTCCCCGCGCTTTACACGAATATCGGAAGAAACAGGAGAAGCCTCCAAAAAGCCACTAGAAACCACATACGCATAAAAGTTCTTCAGACTCGCCAAAGAACGCGAGACCGTGGCCCCGGACTTCCCCTCTGCCTGAAGGTGCGCTAAATAATCTCGAATGTTTCCCTGTGTGGCATTGACGACATCAGAAATACCACCCATTTGCATCCATTCGGAGAATTGCCGAATATCACGCATATACGACGAGATGGTATTTTCCGATGCCTGCTTCACTTTCGAGAGATAATTCTCATAGGCTTGAATAATGTCCAGCATGTATCGAAATACCTTATCCTTATAGAATACAGGGCCTGAAAAAACAGAAGCCCTGTTTATCAGCAATGCTGCAAAGCAGCATGACCAAACAAGAAAATTAAACCGCCTTCTCCGATCTCGGGCACTCCCGCGGAAACCCGAGCAGAACCGCACCGGCCGAATACAAACCTATATTCCTATTTCACCCAGATGGTGTAGGCAAACTTTCTTACAATGCTCTTAGCACCAACCCCCGCAAACGGATACCGCTGCCTTTTCCATAAGCGGTAATATCTGGGAAAAAGCGAGTAATGCCTACAGCATTTTTGACTTAGACATACTATACTCCGTTTTTTACCAAAATTCAAGTATTATTAACCAAATTAGATTTTTTTGTGTATTCTGACAATTTTTATGTTAATGTTGTTATGTAAATAAAATATATATAGGAACATTTGTTTTTATTTATTTGAGGTAGTTCGTAGAGTACTGTACTAATTATTCTGATTTAGTTGCATTTAAGCATTATGAACGAAAATTTGCAAAATGTGCATACAGGTAATCTATATTTACCCGTATGCATATTTTGTGCAATCTAACGAAAACGCCTTACCATCATAGAGGGCTTCTGCTTCTGTTTTACTGTCGCCGAGAGAAAGCAGGCTGTGCCACTCCCGCCAAATATCAGGAGTGCTGTAGGAAGCACCCCTTCAAATCTTCCGTTAAAGAACAACATTGTCATAAATAAGAGGCTCGCAAGGTAGAATGCAGCTGTTAAAGAAAATACCAATAAGCGCCTGCGGCGAATTTTACGATATGACAGAAGCGCTCCCATCCCCGAAGCAATAAATAAAATCGGCATAATCCAGTAACCAATCCGCTCTTGTCGAACTACTTCTCTGCTGACCAGAAAGGCCAGCAGAGCTCCAAGCATCAGCGTTAGGCATACGGAAACCGCCACGCCGACTGTAAGGCCCTTTGGCATACTGTAAGCCCTGCCCGTATTTTTTGAAAATCCCTTCATGAATTCCACTCCCTCCCCTTTCCATACATCCTATGGTACAAACTATGAAAAAGAACCCCAGGCATCACACATTAGAAAGCCTGGGGTTCAAAAATATTTACAATTTACATTTCAACATCCACACTTGGGGCTGGTTTCTTGGGCTGCTGTTGCTGCTCCTGCGCTTCTGTTACTGTACGGAATTTCATGCGGGTATCCCGCACTTCACTGAGCGCCTTTGCAATGGTCTCTTCTGTTTCCTTTAAAGCGTCATCCATATAGTCGTTCCCCGCTTTGCGGAGCTGATTAATTCGATTCTGTGTTTGGGCAATCATCTCTTCGCTGCGCTTCTTCGCCTCTTCATAAATCGCTTCCTTGGTAACAAGCTCCTGCGCCTGTTCCTGTGCCTGGCGAAGAATGTTTTCCGCTTCCCGGCGAGCCTGATTGATTAACTCGTTACGGGACTCTACAATCGTACGGGACTGTTTCAGCTCACCGGGCATCTGGGCAATAACTTCGTCCAGCATATCCAGAACTCGATCCCGCTCCAGAATGCATTTATCCGCTGCCAAAGGCATGGTCCGGGCATCCTGAACCATATCGTACAGAGAGCCAATGATGTCTTCAATATTACTGCTCATAAGGATCCTCCTAAAATCATTTACTGGTTGCTGTCCGCTCTTCCAACCGACGGTGGAAATCCGGGATAATTGCTTCCGGTATAAAGTCTGTCAAATCAGCATTGTAGCTGCCAAGCTCCTTCACCAAACTGGAGCTAAGATACATATATTGGCTGCTGGCCGTCAGGAACATGGTGTCCAACTCCGGATAAATCTTCCGATTGATAAGTGCCATTTGAAATTCGTTTTCAAAATCAGAGCCAGCCCTCAACCCTTTTACAACAACGCAGGACCCTCTTCTACGGGCATACTCCGCCAAAAGTTCACTCGAGCCATCTACCTCCACATTGGGCAAATCATCCGTTACCCTACGAATGAGTGCCACACGCTCCTCCAACGTAAACATGGGATGCTTTCCTGCATTGACCATCACACATACAATCAAATGGTCAAAAATATTGGCAGCCCGCCGAATGATATCCAGATGGCCACTGGTCACCGGATCAAAAGATCCCGGATAAATCGCTGTCTTCATAGATTACTCTTCCTGCGCTTCTTTGCGATAAATCGTCAGAAGCGTTTTCCCATATTTATAGTCTTTTGAGCGGCTGTAATGAGGAAACTCTTGAAACAGTTCTTTTCCAACCGGCCGTTCCGCTATTATTATACCACCCGAATGCAAAATGTCAATTTCCGTTATCTGATTCAACGCATTTTCCAGGAAAACTTCTGCATATGGGGGGTCCAAGAAAATAATATCAAATTGTTCCCGACAGCGTCGCAGATATTCCATGTAATCCGCTCTGACAACGGATGCCTGACTTTCTAAATGCGTCTTTTTCAGGTTTTCCCGAATGAGCCCACAAGCCTCTTCCCGTGCATCTACGAAAACAGCTGTCTCTGCCCCCTGGCTCAGTGCCTCAATTCCCAACTGGCCGGTGCCTCCAAAAAGGTCGAGCACCTTTGCATTTGCAATATCAAATCGGATAATGCTGAACAGTGCCTCTTTTACCCGATCTGCTGTAGGGCGGGTCAGCATTCCCTGTGGGGTTTTTAATTGAATCCCGCGAGCTTTTCCTGTGATTACGCGCATATGCTTTTCTCCCAATTCTTTCCAGATTCATCTATTTTATTCAGTACTGTTTTCTTCCTTTTGCCGAAAATGTTGAAATACCGCCGCAGCCGCATCCTTTGGAAGCAACCGCTCCAGTTCCGGCAGTGTTGCCCGAGAAATTGCTGTCAAGGAGCCATACTTTTTTAGCAGCTCCTGTTTCCTCTTTGGTCCAACTCCGGGAATTCCATCCAATTCTGAATAACGCAGGCGTTTGCTTCGTAAAGCTCTATGGTAAGTGATTGCAAATCGGTGCGTCTCCTCCTGAATATTTCCGATCAAAGAGAACACAGCCTGATTATTATCGATCCTGATTTCCTGGCCCTCTGGTGTCACGAGAGCCCGCGTTCGGTGGCGGTCATCTTTTACCATTCCAAAAACCGGGAACCAGAGCCCAAGCTCTTCCAGAACGCCGACAGCTATATTTGCGTGATTAACACCGCCATCAATCAAAAGAACATCTGGCGCATCCGCAAACCCTTTATCCCCCGCTTTATAGTGCATAAAGCGGCGCATTAAAACCTGGTGCATGGATGCATAATCGTCTTGTCCCAGCAAGTCCTGAATTTTAAACCGCTTATAGTCACTTTTCTTCGGTTTTCCATCCAGAAATACAACCATACTGGCCACAATGTCCGTTCCGGATATATTGGAAATATCATAGGATTCCATCCTGGACGGTGTTGGAATGGCCAGCATTTTTCCAAGTGTTACCAGCGTTGCGTTCATCCGTTCTACCTTTTGGGTCAGCCGCTCTGCTTCCTCCTGTGCATTTTTAATTGCAAGCTCCACCAGGCGCATATTGTCACCTTTTTGCGGAATGCGGATCTTGCTGCGGCGTCCATACCGCTGTTCCATCAGCCGGGAAAACAGCTCACTGTCTTCCAATTCAAAAGGCAGTAACACAATTTTCGGAGCCAGCCCCCGGGAAAGGTAGTATTGCTTCATCAAACTGGAGACGGCTTCCTGTCTGTCTTCCGGTTTTGCAAACACTTCGTAGTCTTTGTCCAATAGATTACCGCCGCTAAAATGGAGTACTGCGAAACACGCCTTCGCTTCCGTTTCACCATATCCCACCACATCGGTGTCTGCCAGGCTTCCGGCGGTGACCAACTGCTTTTGTCCAAGGGCCTCTACTGCATTCAGCCGATCCCGCAGGGCTGCGGCCACCTCAAAATCCAGCCTTTCGGCAGCAGAAAGCATTTCGGTTCGGATCCCATCTGCTACAGATTTATAATTTCCCTTTAACAGCTGCCGGACCTGCTCCATACGCATTCGATAGGCAACGGCGCTTCTGTTTTCCTGGCACCAACCCTCGCATTGGTTCATGTGATAATTCAAGCAGGGCCGTTCCTTTCCTATATCCCTCGGAAACCGTTTGGAGCATCTAGGCAGCTTCAATGTCAGTAAAATCGTTTCCAGTAAGTTGTGGGTCACACCGCGGCTTCCATAGGGGCCAAAATACTCTGCACCATCGTCGGATATTTTGCTGACGATGGACAGGCTTGGATAAACCTCTTTCATATCCAGTCGCAGATACGGGTATCCCTTATCATCCTTTAAAAGGATGTTGTACTTGGGCATATACCGCTTGATTAGCGAGCATTCCAGTACCAATGCTTCAAACTCACTGGCCGCAACAATCGTATCAAAATGATCTATTTTGCTGACCATCATCTTTGTTTTTGCCGTATGGGAAGCGGTATCCTGAAAATACTGACTGACGCGGTTTTTGAGCTTTTTAGCTTTCCCCACATAGATGACCTTATCGGTTCTATCCCGCATAATATAAACGCCCGGAGCATAGGGCAGGGACAACGCCTTTTCCTTTAATTCATCAAATCTCATACAATCCTCTTAAAGAAAAGCCGCCTCCTTCGCATTTGCAAAGAGGCGGCTCATGTGTAGGCAGATCGTAAAGTGCCTTGTAGGCAATCAGTACACGTCCCGCTGAAGCAGAGCTTCCAGCGAAGTCACAGCCGTTTCTTCGTCGGAACCAACGGCGCTGAGCGTTACAGTGGACCCGGAAATAATGCCCAGAGACATAATGCCCAGCAAACTTTTTGCGTTCATCTTTCGATTGCCGGATTCCAGCCAAATACTGCTTTCGAACTCGTTGGCCTTCTGCACAAAATATGTAGCCTGCTTATTGTGCAGACCGGACTCACAGCGAACAACTACTCCCTTGCTATACATAACATACACTCCTTTTCATCACATAAAACATATGTGACGGGTCTTTTTACATAATAGCCTTTTTTTAGAAAAAAGTCAACCTAATCCTTTCGGCCCTTTCTAACATCATCTGCCAAAAATGTCAGGTTTCATACAAACTCTGCTATGGTAACGCCGTCTTCTCCCTCGCCGTACTGGCCAAGGCGGAATTTTTTGATAAATTTGTTCTTTTTTAGGTCTTGCTGTACAGCAGCGCGGAGAACGCCGGTCCCTTTTCCGTGAATAATCCGGACGGTACTGAGCTTTGCCCGCATTGCTTCATCCAAATAGCGATCCAGCACGCAAACAGCCTCTACCGCATCCATTCCGCGAAGGTCAATTTCCGTGGGCATAGCAGACATCTTCATTTCTCTACCGGAATGTGCGGGTCGCCCTCCTTTGGTCACATATGGATTTTCGTTTTCCAGGAGGTATATTTCATCCGCCTTTGCCGTGAGCTTCAGAATGCCTGCTTGAAGCTGATAGGTTCCGTCCTTGTTAATTGCCAGAACGCTGGCTTTGGTCCCCAGCTTCAGAAGTTCCACCGTATCCCCAACCAAAATGCCGCGAGTGGCTTTGGGGCGCTCCTTTTTGGGCGCTTGCGCACGAATCTTGTCTTCCGTCTCGTTCAACGTCCTGCGAAGCTCTGCCTGGCGCTGATTGATTCCCGTGGTATCTGCACCATCCTGAAGCTGTTTGCGCAGAGCCTTCAGTTCCTCGGAAGCCACATTGGCCGCGGCCCGCGCCTCCTCGATGATGGCTTGGGCCTCCCGACGGGCAGATTCCATTGCCTTGTCCTTCTCCTTTTGGAGCTGGAGGTTATACTCCTCGCTTTGCTGCTTAATACGGGCAGTCTCCTGCTTCAGCCGCTCCGCTTCTATACGGGCCGCCTCCATCTGCTGACGCTGCTGCTCCAGCTGAGAAATGACATCCTCAAAATCCTTATCGCTCTTCCCTACCAGGTCATCCGCTTCTTTTAGAATGTCCTCTAGCAGTCCCAGCTTTCGGCAGATGGCGAAGGCATTAGACTTTCCTGGAATGCCGATCAGCAGACGATAAGTCGGTTGCAAAGTTTCTACATCAAATTCGCAGGAGGCATTGATAACCCCCTTGGTACGCATAGCATAGAGCTTCAGTTCGGCATAGTGCGTCGTCGCAACCACCCTGGAACCCATTTTTCGGCTGAATTCGATCAGTGCAATGGCCAGAGCTGCACCCTCTGCTGGATCTGTACCGGCGCCAAGCTCATCGTACAGCACCAGGGTCCTGCCGTCACATTGCGCTACCACATCCACGATGGTACGCATATGGCCCGAAAAAGTCGATAGGCTCTGGGCAATAGATTGTTCGTCGCCAATATCTGCCAGGATAGCATCAAAAGTAGACAAAGTACTACCGTCCCCTGCGGGAATATGCAGACCGCACTCCGCCATTAAGGTCAGCAAGCCGATGGTCTTCAGCGTGACCGTTTTTCCTCCGGTATTGGGACCAGTGATAATCATAGTATCAAAATCAGAGCCAAGCCGCAGTGAAACAGGAACCACCTTCTTGGGGTCAATCAGAGGGTGTCGTGCTTTACGCAGCTCCACCCTTCCCTGATCGTTCATTGCGGGCTCCCAGGCATTCATCCGGTAGGCTAGCTTTGCCTTGGCGAAAATCACATCCAACTGCGTCAGCATGGCCACATCCAGGCGAATGGGTTCGGCGTAGGCCGCAGCTTCTGCAGAGAGCTCCGCCAAAATTCGCTCGATTTCTTTTTTTTCCTTTAATTCCAGTTCCCGCAATGCGTTATTGGCATTTACGGCAGATATGGGTTCTACAAAGTAGGTAGACCCTGTAGCCGAAACATCATGTACCAGGCCTGGAACATCATTTTTACACTCGGACTTCACCGGAACCACATATCGTCCCTGCCGGATGGTAATAATAGGTTCCCGTAAAAACTTACTGTAAGCCGGAGACGAAATAACCTTTTGCAGGCTGTCTCGGATCT
>CAKTHQ010000056.1 GCA_934565415.1 uncultured Oscillospiraceae bacterium | reverse complement strand
CTTTTATAAAATCCGTAGGTACGACATTAAGGGCAAGAAGTATCTTTCCAGCAACGATAAATACTATCTCAGTGACCACACCTTCCGCTATGCAAAGCTGGGTACGAAAAATATGGATTATGGCCGTATTTTGGAAAACATTGTGGCCATTGAACTGCTGCGGCGGGGCTATGAGGTTTATGTGGGCGTTCTCTACAAAAAGGAAATTGATTTTATTGCAATGAAACGCAACGAGAAAATCTATATTCAAGTCTCCGATAATATCAGCGACGAAAAGACCTTTGCAAGGGAGGTTTCGCCCCTGCTGCAAATCAAGGACGCTTACCCCAAAATGGTGATTGCTCGCACACGGCATGACGAGTACCAGTATGAGGAGATAAAAATTGTGGATATTGCGGATTGGCTGCTTGATTTCCGGAATCAATAATTTTTTGATTTTGGAAAACAGAGCTTGCGCATTCAATGGTAACTTGGTATAATACAGATACAGAAAACTACACTTTTTCCACTGTGATAGCACACTCTGATAGCTTTTTGATTGCAGAAAGTTGGATACCCCATAGGATTGGGATAATAGCCATCAAACAAAGTCAAATGGAATCAAATGCTCTCCAAAAATCCAGACAGTGTCTGTTAAATTGAGCTGGTCCCATTATTGTGAACTCCTTTCCATTTCCGCCCCGGACAAGCGCAGTTTTTATGGAAGAGAACAGCAGAACCAAACAGAGCTTCCGCCCATAAAGCGGAAGCTCTGTTTCTATAAAACCCATTATTTCACCTGATACCGCAGCCAAACGGCCCCGTCCTCGTAGGCCTTTACGCCTTCCAGCTTCAGCTGGACCGGCTCCTGGTTCATAGGCAGACCGTCGATGGTGCCGCCGCCGTCGATGGCCATGTGGGATGTTACGCTTCCACCATCTCCGCCTGGGATAGCCGGTAAAACTCCAGCCCGTCCTGGGTGCATTTTTCGAAAGTGCCGACGACGGTGATCTGGTCGCCCAGCTGGGGATAGTCTTCGGGGTAGGAGAAGGAGCCGGCCAGGTCGAAGGGGATGCCCTGGGCGCAGCAGGAGGTGGCGTCCTGGATGATGCAGGCAAAGACCATGCCGCCGTCGGAGCCGTCCTGGGCGTAGAGCTTACCGGTACTGAATTGGCCCCGCATTTTTACGGTTTTGCCGATGTAGTCTTCCGGGAAGGTGGTCATGTTGAAAACCTCCGCATAGACCATGGTGCTGCTTAGGACAGTCAAATCTACAAAGGAGCCGGTTTGCGCGGCTGCCTGGGGTTCTGTGGACGAAGCAGGTTCGGCGGCAGCTGTGGCGGCTTCTGCCGAGGTCGCGGGAACGGCGGCAGGGCTGGCGGCCTCTAGTGCCGGACTGCCGCATCCTGTAAGGAGCAGTAGGGAGATGAGGAGAAGTGACAGAAGACGTTTCATAGGTGAATACCTCCAAAAATTCGACGGGTGAGGGCAAACAGAAAAAACAGGACGATGTCCACGGCTACAATGGTGGAGCCCACGGGGGTTCCTGCCAGAATGGCAATGAGGATCCCCAGGACTGCGCAGAAGACGGACAATAGGGCAGAGCAGACGGTCACGGACCGGAAGCTGCGGAACACCTGCATGGCAGACAGCGCCGGGAAGATCACCAGGGCGGAAATGAGCAGGGAGCCCACCAGATTCATGGCCAGAACAATGACGATGGCTACCACCACGGCAATCAGCAGGTTATAAAAGCCTGCCTTGGTGGCAACGGCTTTTGCGAAGGCTTCGTCGAAGGTCACCGCAAAGATCTTGTTGTAGAATAAAAGGAACACAGCCACTACCAGCACCGACATACCTACGCACAGCCAGACTTCGGCCTGGGTGAGGGTGAGGATGGAGGTGGAGCCAAACAGGGTGCTGCACACATCGCCGGACAGGTTCGACGAGGTGGAGAACAGGTTCATAAGCAGATACCCAATGGCCAAAGCACCAACGGAGATCATGGCAACGGCGGCGTCCCCTTGAATGCGCGTGTTCTGGCCGGTGCGCAGGAGCAAAACAGCGCTGAGAATGGTGATGACCATTACAAAGGGCATATCCTTGCTGATTTGTAAGACGGAAGCAATGGCCATAGCCCCGAAGGCCACATGGGACAGGCCGTCCCCAATAAAGGAGAACCGCTTTAATACCAGCGTGACCCCCAGCAGGGAGGAGCACAGAGCAATCAGTACGCCTACCACCAGGGCATAGCGGACAAAGGGGTAGCTCCAGTAGAATATCAGCTTTTCAATCATTGGGCATCCCCTCCTTTCCGGGCAGAAAAGAGACTTCCTTGTGGGCTGTTGAGATAATCTTCCTTGGTACCGAAGAAGACAGAGTTCCCAATGTGGAGAATGTGGCTTGCGTACCGGAGGGCGGCGGTCAGGTCATGGGAGACCATGATGACGGTGATCCCGTCCTGCCGGTTCAGGCGCTGGATCAAGGCGTACATTTCTTCCGTCACTTTGGGGTCCAATCCGGAAACGGGCTCGTCCAGCAGGAGCATTTTCCGGGTGGCGCACAGAGCCCGGGCCAACAGGACCCGCTGCTGCTGGCCTCCGGAGAGCTCCCGGTAGCAGCGCCCCCTCAGGGCTTCGATCTGCATTTTTTGGATATTTTCCCCGGCCAGCTGCTTTTCTTCCTTATTATAGAAAGGCCGCAGGCCGCAGCGGCTTTGGCAGCCGGAGAGGACGATCTCCCACACCGAGGCCGGGAAATCCCGCTGCACCGGGGTCTGCTGGGGCAGATATCCGATCTCATTCCGCTTTAGCCCGTCGCCGGTTTCAATTTTGCCCGCAATGGGAGCCTGCAGGCCCAGGATCGTTTTCATAAGGGTACTTTTGCCGGAGCCGTTTTCTCCTACAATGCAGAGGTAGTCCCCGGCCTGGACCTGAAAATTCAGGCCCTGCAAAATGGCTTTCTCTTCGTAGCCTACAGAGAGGTTTTCGCAAATCAGCTGTGCCATCGCTTAACCTCCCTGCCCCAGGGCTTCTTTTAAAACTGCCAGGTTCTTTTCCATGATGGAAAGATAGGTGACTCCATTTTCCGCATCCTTAAAGGTGGTGGACTGCATGGAATCCAGGGTCAGTACTTTTTGGTTTTTCTCCGCGGTGTTCTGCACAATGGTCTCCGCAATTTTGTGCTGGGTCCCCTCAATGGTCAGCACACAGGGAAGACCCTCTTCGTCTACCTTCCTGGCCAGGAAGGAGACGGTTTCAAAGCTGGCCTCCGTCTCCGCGGAGCAGCCAACAAAGGCGGCGTAGTATTTTAAGCCGTAGTCATCCGCCAGATAGCGGAAGGGGAACCGGTCTCCAAACAGGATGGTTTTTGTGGTGCTGCCGTCCGCTACGGACCGATAGGCGGCGTCCAGCGCGGAGAGCTTTTGAAGATAGGCAGCGGTGTTGGCGGCGTAGGCTTCCTGATTGCCGGGGTCCGCTTCCTGCAAGGCCTGGCAAATGGCCGGTACCAAAATCTGGGCATTTTTCAGGGACAGCCAAACGTGCTCGTCCTGCTCCGGCTCGTCTTCATGGTCCTCATGTTCGTCTTCCTGCATTCCCTCAACGGTTTCCTCCGTCTTTACGGCGTCGCCCAGGATTTCCAGAAGGTTGATGATTTTTCGGTTCGGATTTGCGGTAGTTTCCAATGCGGACTCTACCCAGTCGTCGGATTCGCCGCCGACATAGAGAAAGAGCTCACAGTCGGAGATTTTGACCAGGTCCTCCACCGTGGGCTGGTAGCTGTGCAAGTCTACGCCGCTGTCCAGCAGCAGGGTAATTTCGGCGTTTTCGGCCGTGCCCCCGAGAATTTCCCGTGCCCAGTCGTATTCCGGGAAAATGGTGGCGACGATTTTCAGCTTGTCGGGTTGCTGGGTTTCCGTCTGCTTTCCGCAGCCTGTAAAAATAGCGGCCAAAGTCAAAAGCGCAAGCAGCAGCGCAACTGTTTTTTTCATAAGGTTTGTCCTCCGAATGATAAAAATGGGTGCAAAAATACAAGGGCAAACAGAGCCTATCCCTCAAAAGGACAGACTCCACCCTTGTAAAATGACTCTTATTTAATTCGAAAGCTTGACTTTCATCGTCACAAGCGTGTAAGAAGAATCGGGCTCCTGACGGGTATCCGCCCCCATGGACAGGGCATACGGCACCCCGGCGGCCATGGCGGCAGCAAAGACCGCCAGGCAAAGGTTTTTCAGCGCATTCCGGCAAACACTGAGCTGGAAGCAAACGGAACAGCCTTCGCCGATACAGTCGTGCCCGGATTCCTCAACGATAAAAAGAGCGGAGCCCAGCATGACCAAAAGCAGTGCCGCGGCCAGAAATGCCGCCGCAATGCGCTTGTGCTTTGCCATAGGTACCCCGCCTTTCTATTTGAGATTCATTTGCAGATAAGTATATGGGATTCCGGAAGGATTGTCAAGAAAGGAATTTTGCCGGAATTGTAAATATTTTTGGTGGGGAGGGGAGATATAACTTTGGGAATAAGGATTTGTGGGGGTGTTCCATCCCATGTTTTTCACAGAGGCCATTTTGATTTAGGCTGGTGCAGCCTGTGGGCGCAGGTCCCTCCGGGGGATTCTTTCTTGGCGGGACAAGAAAATTACCGCCGGAGGCACCCAACTGCCGGGATAGTTCAGCCCTACCCAAACGGGACCAGGTTCAGGGCGTTTCAGTTCCACAAATCCCCATTTTCCGAGATGTTCCCTTATTTACAGGTCACATAAGCGCCCCGGAAGTTTACCCGGACGCATAATGCGCAAGGCTGCTTATACCTCCGGGTACAGCCTTGTCCCGTCGGACAGCTGTAAATAGGCCACTTTCTCCAGTACAATGGGGCTGTCTGCCGTCAGTTCGGCGGTGTCGGCGGCACCGGTGGCCTGAAAGAAATCGATCCGGGTGCCGTCCTTTAGGATTACAAAGAAGTTTTCCTCCCCCGTCACCAGCTGGGTCAGGGGATTGTAGGTATCGCCCATGTCCAGCCAGGCGCAGAGGTAATCGGGAAAATCGGTCCCTTCCTTGCTTTCCGGGGGAACCAGGGTGACGGTTGCGCCCAGAGAATGGAGCTGAATAGAGGTAACGGTGATGTCCTCTATAAAATCCTGCTTATCGTAAAACATCGAATCTGTGCGATTTTTCCGGCTTACCACAGCCTTTGTTGTGATAGGAGCCGACAGCAGCTCCAGGGTCTGCCGGTCGGTGGCTTCAAATTCTACGATAAATTCCCAGCGTCCCTCTGCCAGCAGGGTTTCGGGATGGATCCGGGCGGCCTCGTCGCTTTCCAGCATATAGGCCTCCTGCCCCGCGTACTTTGTGCGCAAGAGTTCCTGCTCATATTCCCGGTCATAGCCGATTTTTTTCAGATTTTTCAGGACGATGCGCCAGGGGTGCCCGGCACCAAAGCTGGTGTCGCCGCCTTCTTCCTTTAGAATGCCGCTGGTGGGGTCGATTTCCAGAACGAAATGGAGGGTGTTCTTTTTCCCGTCCCCATCCTCCACAAACCGAAAGCTTTCATCGGCGGGCAGCTTGGTTTCGGCAGGACCCGCAAAGGTATAATCAAAGAGCAGGTCCTCGTCTCCAAAGGCAAAGTTCAGGTCTACATCCTCCGGGGCGATGATTTGGAAGGTCACATAGGCCCGCCCCTGGTCGGAAAGGGTGGATACAAGCCGGACTGTATAGTCGTCGTAGGTCTGGCTTTCGGAAAGGTCCTCCGCATTCTGTTCAATATAAGAGATTTGGCTGTCAGACAAAGGCGCATCCCGCAGCATGGTAAAGTAGGTGGTGTACCAGTGCCAGGCGTAGGCGGCGCAGCCCACCAAGGCCAGAGCCAGCACAACCGCCGCCGCAATCAGCCACAGCCGCTTCCTGGGCAGACGCTTGGGGGGCTTTTGCGCCTCCACCCTTGCCAGCAGTTCCCCGTCTATGCCGGATAGGCTCTTAAATAGCTGAAACGAAGTCATGCCAGTTCCTCCTTTTGAAGCCGCACGGCCAGCTTTTTCCGGGTGCGCTGCAGGATGTACTTTACCTGATTGGCGGATAGTCCCGTTCTTTTGGCGGTCTCCGGCAGGGTGCTGGCGTAGTAGTACCGGAGCAGAAAAACGGTGCGGTCCTTTTCCGGAAGTTCCCGGAGGAAACGGTTCAGGGCGGCGGCCAGCTCCTTGCGCAAAAGCTCCGTTTCCGGGTTTTCGGTACCGGCGACGCATTCCGCCAGCTCGTCCAGAAGCACCTGGGTCTCTCCGCCGCCCCGCTTGGCGGCGGTATTTTTCCGCCAGCGGTCAATGGAGAGGTTCCGGGTCAGCTTCCCCAGAAAGAGGCCGAAGCGCTGGGGCCGTCGGGGTGGAATCAGCTTCCAGGAGGCGTAATAGGTATCGTTTACGCTTTCCTCGGCATCCGGGGGAGAGGATAGAATGTGATTTGCAATCGAAAAACAATAGGGGCCGTATTTTTTGTCCGCTTCGAAAATGGCCTCCTCGGACCGGGCAAAATACAGGTCCAGGATCTCTGTGTCCTCCATGGGGGGTCCTCCTTTTGTGTCTTTATCTATATACACGCAGAAAAGGGGAAAGCGGAAAAAAGATTTTAAAATTCCGGAATAAATCCAATGTCCGCAGAGTCCTTCTCCTGGGTAAAGCCCTGCAGGTCATTCAGAAACATCCAGCTGAGCACCGCGTCGTATTCTTCGTCGGTAATCCGCCGGTCCATAGGGGGGCTTTGGTTCCCTATAGGGGTATACTGCCGCATCAGGCTGACCAAGACCTCACCGGGTTGGAAGGTGTCGCCGATCCAGTCCAAAACCCGCAGGGAATTGTCGATCTGTCCGGGGAGAATCAGGTGCCGGATAATGGTACCTTGTACAACCTTATCCCCCTGCCATTGGATGGGGCCGGTCTGGCGAACCATTTCCAGGATGGCCGCCTTGGCGATTTCCGGGTAGTCCCCGGCCCGGGAGAGCCTGGCGGCAAGAAGGGGGGAGGCGTATTTTAGATCGGGCAGATAGATGTCAATGAGGCCATCCAGCGCTTGAATGGCCTCTACCCGTTCGTAGCCCCCACAGTTGTATACCACGGGTACCGGGAGCTTTGGGGTCAGGGCAGGGATCAAAGTCGGCAAAAACTGGGTTGGCGTTACCAGGTCGATGTTTTCCGCCCCCTGGGCAATGAGCGCTTCCATCGCCTGCCGCAGCTCTGCGGAATCCATGGCCTTTCCCACGGGGCCGCTGCTGATGGCTCCGTTCTGGCAGTAGCCGCACTTTAGGGTGCAGCCTCCAAAAAAGATGGCGCCGCTGCCTCCGGCCCCCGCCAAAGCGGGCTCCTCCCATTTGTGAATCATGGTTTTGGCAACAAGCGCCGTATCCGGGCATCGGCAGACGCCCTTTTCTCCCTTGTCCCGATCCACCTTGCAGAGCCGGGGGCAAAGGGTACAGTTGGAATATTTCATAAAAACAGCTCCCACAAAAAGCAATTATGCCTTATATTCTACCATTTTTTGAAAAAAACGCAAGTATCGCTTTACGGGCTTGCTGCTTTGTGGTAGAATAGCCCTGAAGACATGGGGGGAGACACTGTGAATTTACCGGAAGTTTTGGTCGCCAACGGCACGGGTGCCGCGTTGGTGATTTTTTTGTTCTGCCTGCGGGTCCGTACCGGAGAATCCAAGCTGAGAGCCATGCAGCTGTTTGACTGGATGCTGCTGGCTACTCTGGTTGCGCAGATTGCGGAAACAATCTGCTTCCTGATTGACGGGAAGCCTTTCCCGGGGGGAAGGGAACTGCAATATCTGCTCAATACCCTGTGCACGGCGGTGTCGCCATTTTTAGGCCTGTGCTGGTGCCTGTTTGTGGATTACCGGATCTACCGCAGTATGCGGCACCAAAAGGTGAAGCTTCGGCTGTTTATTCCCTATATTGTGTGTATGGGGATATTGCTGGTGAATCTGTGCGGTACCGGTATTGTGTTTTCGGTTTCCCAGGACAATGTGTATTCCCGCGGTCCCCTGAACTTTGTGTTCTATATTGTGGTGGCCCTTTACTATGCCCAGAGTATCGATATTTCTGTTAGGGCCAAGCGGGAGGGGCAGACCATCAATTTCTTCCCGGTGGGGGTGTTTTTGGTGCCCTGCCTGGTTGGGACGGTGCTGCAGCTGCTGTGCTACGGTATGGCTTTCTGCTGGCTGGCAGTGGCTATGGCCCTGGTGTTTGTCCACATCCAGCTGCAAAACAGCGATACCTTTGTGGATGAAATGTCCGGCCTTTTCAACCGGAAATATCTGAACTATTACCTGCATCAGGCAAAGAAAACCGGGAACAAAAATCTTCACGGTATTATGGTGGATGTGAACGACTTTAAGCTCATCAATGATACCTATGGCCACGCCGCCGGGGACCGGGCCATTCAGGAAACCGGAACCATCCTCTCCTCTGCCCTGCCGGAGGGCGGCATTGCCATGCGGATGGGCGGAGATGAATTTGTTGTATTGCTTTCCAAATCCTCCGATGCCCAGGCGGCGCAAACCAGGCAGGACATCTTGGAAAACGTGGAGCACTTTAACAAGGTGACCGATGCTCCCTTCCGGCTGTCCCTGTCTACGGGTGTGGCCCGGTTCAACGGGGCCAATGTTGAGGAGTTTCTCAGTGAGCTGGACCGGAGTATGTATATGGAAAAGAAACGATACCATGGATAAGGAGACCGCTATGCTGCTAAAGAACGGAGAATATGAGGCCCTGATTACGGACTACACCACGGAAGGGCAGGGAATAGCCCATATTGAAGGCTGTGCGGTTTTTGTACCCAATGCCATTGCCGGGGAGCGGGTTTTGGTGCGCATTGAAAAGGCCAGAAAGACCTGGGCGGCGGGGAAGATTCTGCGCATTCTGGAAGTCTCCCCCCATCGGGTGAACCGGGCCTGTCCCGTGGCCAAAAGGTGCGGCGGCTGCGACTTCTGGCATATGGATTACCGGGAGGAGTGCCGGTTAAAGGCCCAGCGGGTAACCGACTGCCTGAACCGCATCGGCGGGGAACACCTGGATACTTTGCCAATTCTGGCAGCCCCCACCTGCGAGGGCTACCGGAATAAGGCCCAGTATCCCGTGGCCTGCGAAAAGGGGGAAGCCTATGCCGGCTTCTTCCAGGCGGGCACCCACCAGGTGATTCCCAATGACCGCTGCCTGATTTTGCCGGAGGAAACGGACCTGGTAAAAACTGTTGTTATGCGTTATGTAAACAAATATCGCGTACCCGTCTATGATGAACTGACCCACCGGGGCCTGCTGCGGCATATCTATGTCCGCCGGGGTGCTGAGTCGGGGCAGGTGCTGGTGTGCCTGGTGGTGAACGGGGAAGGTCTGCCCAAGACTGCCGCCCTCATCGACAGCCTGAAAGCCGTTCCGGGCTTTACCACCTTGGTCCTGAGCATCAATACCCAAAAAGGAAACGCCGTCTTAGGCGACAGGTTCGTCACCCTCTACGGCCCGGGGTACATTGAGGATACCCTTTGCGGCCTTTCCTTCCGCCTGTCCCCCCGGTCCTTCTACCAGGTGAACCACCACCAGGCCCAGCGTCTGTACCGGGCCGCCATCGACCTGGCGGACATCACCAAAGAAGACCTGGTGCTGGACCTCTACTGCGGCGTTGGCACCATCACCCTGGCTATGGCTTCCGCCGCCGGAAAGGTGATGGGCGTAGAGGTGGTCCCCCAGGCCATCGAGGATGCCAAGGACAATGCCCGCCGGAACGGGATCCAAAACGCCGAATTCTTCTGCGCCGATGCAGGCCAGGCAGCCCTGGACCTGGAGCAAAAAGGCATCCACCCGGACATCATCACCGTAGACCCCCCAAGAAAGGGCCTGAACCGGGACGCCATCGAGGCCATCGCTAAAATGTCCCCCAAGCGCCTGGTTTATGTCTCCTGTGACCCGGCTACCCTGGCAAGGGATGTGGCGCTGCTGAAAGAAAAGGGGTTTGCGTTAAAGAAGGCGCTGTGCGCCGACCTGTTCCCCAGATGCAGCCATGTGGAGACGATTGTCCTTTTAGGTGGGAAAAATTACAATGGTAAAATCAACATTACCGTTAATACCGATGAATTGGAAAATCTCGCCTATAAGGCCACTACCGCCGAGATAAAAGAGTATATAAAGCAGGAGTTCAATTTGAACGTTACTTCCGCTTATATAGGTCAGGTTAAGGGGAAGTTAGGCATTAGAGAACACGAGAACTACAGACCAGCAGAAGAGGGTAAGAGAAAACCTTCTCCCTGTCCCCAAAACAAAGAAGAGGCCATTATAGCGGCCCTGAAACACTTTAATATGATATGAAAAGAACCCAGACCCTTAACCGGGCCTGGGTTTTTTCTGTTTGGAGGTAAAAAGGAGAAAATTATTTATTTATTTAGTTGTGCATCAGTACAATAGATTGTGTAATTGCCTGTATTATTGTCCCAATTATAATCTTTTGTTATTGTATTCCATTGTGCTTTTGTTCCTGTAAATGTAATACTTGTTAGACCTGTACAACCGTAAAAAATACCACTTCCAATATTAATAACACTATCAGGAATATTTATGCTTGTTAGACTTGAACAATTCTTAAAAGCATAAAAACGAATATTCGTAATACCATTACCAATCGTAACGCTTGTTAAATTTGAACAACCTTCAAAAGTACTAGATTCAATACTAGTACCGTTGCTTCGATTACCGATAGCTCTCTATCATCTAAAATGTCGAGCTGTGCGTCTAAGCGTCTGCGGACGGAAC
>CAKTHQ010000055.1 GCA_934565415.1 uncultured Oscillospiraceae bacterium | reverse complement strand
GCTTAAACAATTCCATTTAATTGTCCAAGGTGTTAATTAGTTCGTCTTAACGTTATTCAATTTACAAGGTACAGACGGTCGCTTTCTGTTGAAGTCTCTCGCGAAAGCTTGGATATATTAACACGAGATCCACATTTTGTCAATAGCTTTTTTGAAATTTTTAAGAATTTCTTTTTATTTTCTTTTTTCCATGGATTCTTCATGTTTTTCATATAAATACAGGAAAAGTGGGAGAATAATCCATATGATTGTGGAGCCAATTGCCGCCCACATCTCCCCAATCCGGAGCGGACTGCAAAATAGGATTCCTGCCGCCGCTGCTGCGATAAGCCGATTTTCGTTTTTTCCGCTCCTTACCAGGTGTCCGCTCAGCAGCAGGAAGCCCAGCGTGAGCCCCACCGCCGCCAGGCTCTCCATCCTTCGGATACTGCCGAGCAAGGATAAGCTTTTACTCATTTCATAATATGCCCTCGGCACACTGTGGGGGAGGACACCGGTTGTAAACAGGCTAATGGCAAGCGCCCACAGTCCCGGGCCAAGGCTCTTCCGTTCCTGCGATAATCCCGGAAGCAGCATAACCGTCAGCAGCCAGCCATTTCCTGCTGGCATTTTCCACGCCCAGTTTTCCGGCTGCACCTTAGGAAGTGCTGCCGCAAGCACCGCACCGGTTAAAATAAGCTGCAGTAAACCGAGAACCGACGAGACTGTTACGAATGCCTCTTCTCCCTTGGCTGCCAGCCAGACACCAAGCAGCAATAGGGTCCCCGCCGCCCAGGCAGGTGCCTCCTGCCAATAGCCGGAGGCCCAATGCAGTACTTGCGCCAAAATTATGCCGTTCCACAGGCTTCGCACCGCTTCCAGCCACCCAGGTAAGTTCTCACTTCTCGGTATCTGCAGCAGTCCAAGAGCCAGAAGCGCCGTCAAAGCCGTTTCCACCCACGGGGTTCCGCCCGCCGTTTGGAAAATAGCCGCCGCCGAAACCGCTGGGAACCATAGCCACTGTTTACTCCGCAAGCTCCACCCTTCCTTCTGCCTCTTTGATAACCGGGATTTTTTCGGCATCCTCCATCCGGTTCAGCGGAAGTCCAGCTCTCCTTGTACGCAGATACCGGGCCGTCTTCTCCGGCTCCAGGGGCTCCTCCATCAGATATACCATGGTTCCCGGCCGAAAATATGCGATTAACTCCGGCCATGCCTCCCTGCTGTCTGCGGAAAGCAGCAGATAATCTGCCGTTTCCAGGAAAATCTCTCCCGGTGCCTTTCGTCTAAGATCCTCCATTGTCTCTTCCAGGGTCATTCCCATACCAAAGTCACCGGTATCCGTATCTGCCCGCAGTTTTCCCCCTTCCCGGCGCAGACTGACCAGCTCCACAGGCAGGAGCTTTCCCACATCCGTCCCTTTTACCGGGGTAAACCAAATCAAGGCCGCCAGGGCCAAAACCCATTTTTTCATGACTGCTTTCTCCGATTCTCCGGATGGAGCCGCTTATCCCGCAGCTTATCTTCCGTCACTCTGCTCCGAAAAATATCTGCATCTCCCGGCATCTCAAAGGGGGCCAAATAGGCCACATCCAAACACTTCAATCCGGATAGATGGATAATCAGCGCTCCGAACCCCGCCGTCAGGCCAAACAATCCGGCGCAGGCCGCCAGCACTGACAGACCGAACCGCCATACCCGAATTCCCTCTGCCAGGTCCCGGTTTGGCAGCACGAAGCCGCAGACACCGGCAATACTTACTACAATCAATGCCCCCGGAGACACCAATCCCGCATCCACCGCAGCCGTTCCAACCACGATCCCCCCAATGGTAGACACCGACTGACCTATGGCCTGGGGCAGATGGATGCCGGATTCCTGCAGCAGCTCAAATGCGATTAAAAGTCCCAGAACCTCCGCCGTAGCCGAGAAGGGCACGTTTTTCTTGCTTTCGATAATGGCCCGCAGCAGCGGCAAGGGAATCATTTCCTGATGGAACGCCGCCAGTGCAATGGCCAATCCCGGAAGCAGCAGACTCATAAGAAGCGCCCCATAGCGCAATAGACGCAGGCAGGAGGCGCTGATGTAGTCCCGACTCCAGTCCTCCTGGCTCTCCATCAGATACCCCAGGTCCGCCGGAGCCAGATATCCCAGAGGAATTCCGTCTACCAGCAGCCCCACCCGGCCTTCCAAAAGTCCCGCGCAGAACTTATCCGCCCGCTCCGTATATTGAATTAGGGGAAACGCCGTCTTCCGGGAACCGGTCACCGCCTCCTCCACCGCCCCGGGGGACAGGAAATCCTCCAAACGGATGGATTTGAGCCGCCCTTTCATTCGCTCCACCAGGCTTGGATTGGTGATTCCATCCAGGTAGGCAACCGTCACATTGGTGAGGCTCCTTTTCCCCACCCGGGTCTCATACAGCCGCAGCTCCGGAGAGCGGAGATGGCGGCGCAGGAGGCTGGTATTGGTCCGGACCGTCTCTACAAAGGCATCCTTCGGTCCCTTGACCGTATTTTCCACCTCCGGCGGAGAAATACCCCGCTTTTCACCGGTTTTGACCTCAAACGCAATGGCCCCCGCCTCGGGAAAGAGAATCACGCAAAACCCGTTTACCAGCTTCATGGCCACCGTATCCAAATCCCGACAGGGATCCGCCACACTGTTGTAGACATTTCCCCGGAGCGCCGACGTATAAAGCGCCTGGATGGTCTCCCCCCGCAGATTATCCGTAATGGGCTTTATCACATATTCCGAAGTATCCGCACCGGAGGTCAGGCCGTCGATGGCATAGGCATACAGCGTAAATCTTCCGCAGATCAAAGGTCTGACAATAAAATCTCCGGCGTCCCGGAAGATTTGCCGTATATTGCCGTCGTTCACTTCCCCAAAATACATGACCTTCACCTCCCAGGTAGTGTGTCCGGTGCCGGCAAAAATTATACGCAATTACTCGGTTTTCCTGTCCAAAAGCCTTTCGGTTTACCTCCGCCCCTTTTTTGTTATTATCCATGCTTATAGCCAGTCATGGTTTTCGCCGTATTGACTTCTTGCGTACTTGGGATATAATAGCCCCATCGGTTCCAAAGAACCACTTGAAAATTTACAGAAACGAGGTACATACCCATGTCTGATTATCATTTTGAAACTCTGCAGCTCCACGTTGGTCAGGAGCAGGCCGATCCCGCAAGCGATGCCCGTGCGGTACCTATTTACGCCACCACCTCTTATGTGTTCCACAGCTCCCAGCACGCTGCCGACCGTTTCGGCCTGGCGGACGCCGGCAACATCTACGGCCGTCTGACCAACTCCACCCAGGATGTATTTGAGAAGCGCATCGCCGCTTTGGAAGGCGGCAATGCCGGCCTGGCCGTGGCCTCCGGTGCCGCTTCCATTACCTACACCATCCAGGCTCTGTGCAAGCAGGGTGAGCACATCGTCGCCCAGAAGACCATTTACGGCGGCACCAGTAACCTCTTGGCCCATACGCTCCCCCAGTGGGGCATCACCGCTACCTTTGTAGATGCCCATGACCTGGCCGAAGTAGAAGGCGCCATTCAGGAGAACACCAAGGCAATCTACGTTGAGACCCTGGGCAACCCCAATTCCGACATTCCCGACATCGACGCCATTGCGGAGATTGCCCATCGCCACGGCCTGCCCCTGGTCATCGATAACACCTTCGGCACCCCGTACCTGATCCGCCCCATTGAGCACGGCGCAGACATCGTGGTCCACTCCGCCACCAAGTTCATCGGCGGCCACGGCACCACCCTGGGCGGCGTTATCGTAGATGCCGGTACCTTCGACTGGGACAAGAGCGGCCGCTACCCCTGGATTTCCGAGCCCAACCCCAGCTACCACGGCGTCCGGTTCAGCCAGGCTGCCGCCGCCGCTCCCTTCGCTACCTATATCCGGGCCATCCTGCTGCGGGATGAGGGTGCCTGCATCAGCCCCTTTGCCGCTTTCCTGCTGCTCCAGGGCACCGAAACCCTGAGCCTCCGCCTGGAGCGCCATGCGGAGAACACCAAGAAGGTAGTGGAATTCCTGACCAAGCATCCTCTGGTAGAAAAGGTCAACCATCCCAGCCTGCCGGACCATCCGGATCACGCCCTGTATGAGAAGTACTTCCCCAACGGCGGCGCTTCCATCTTCACTATCCAGATTAAGGGTGGCAGGGAAGAGGCCTTCAAGTTCATCGACAACCTGAAAATCTTCTCTCTGCTTGCCAATGTGGCTGATGTAAAGAGCCTGGTGATTCACCCCGCCTCCACCACCCACTCCCAGCTGACCGACGAGGAGCTGGCAAACGTAGGCATCTACCAGAACACCGTCCGCCTGTCCATCGGTACCGAGCACATCGATGACATCATTGCAGACCTGGATCAGGCTCTGAATTCTCTGAAAGCCTGATAAAACGGCATAAAAACCCTGGGCAGGAAACTGCCCAGGGAATTTGTGCATTGAATAGGAGAAAAGAGTATGAAAACAAAGACCAACTTTCCCGGGGCAACTGCCCGTATCTTTATTGGCCTGGTACTGGGCATCGCCCTGGGCTTCCTGATGCCCGGCCGCCTGGACGGTCTGCTGCCCACCCTGAACTTGGTCAGCGGTGTCTATATGAACGCCCTGCGGATGATGATCTACCCTCTGGTATTTTGCAGCCTGATTGTTGGCATTCACAGCATTGGCAGCATCTCCGCCACCGGCAAGATCGGCCTGCAGAGCATTCTGTACTTTACCGTTACCACCCTGTTTGCCAGCCTTTTGGGATTGTTCCTGCCCCAGGCACTGGGCCTTGGCAAGGGTGTGGTCATTACCATGATGGACTCCACTGTCACAGCTACGGAGTTTACTTCCCTGTTGGATACGGTCCGGGACCTGATTCCCGCCAATCCCATTGCCAGCTTTGCCGAAGGGAATATGCTGCAGGTGCTGGTATTTGCCATTGTCGCGGGTGTAGCCTGCCTGCCGCTGAAGGAAAAGGCTCAGCCCTTTGTGGATGTGTGCATTGCCGTCATGCCCGCCGCCCTGAACGCCTTTGGCACCTGTTCCTCCTCCGCTACCCTGCCCATCTCCAAGGCCTGTGCCGTGGGTATGAAGGAGGCCCTGAAAAAATGACCCTGCAGCAAATTCGCTATTGCCTGACCATTTCCGAAACCGGCTCCATGAACCGGGCGGCGGAAAAGCTCTATGTGTCTCAGCCTGCCCTGACCGGGGCCATCCAGGAGCTGGAAACGGAGCTGGGCATTACCATCTTCAACCGGACCAACCGGGGCGTGACCCTGACGGGAGACGGCCGACGGTTTCTCCACTATGCCCGGCAGGTTTACCAGCAGTATGAAATCATGGAGCAGGAATACCTGCGGCCCAAAAAGCGGCTCTTCGGTGTATCCACCCAGCACTATTCCTTTGTAACCAAAGCATTTGTGGATACCGCCCGGCAGTTTGACGCCAGCCGGTTTGAGTATGCCATCCGGGAGACCCGGACCGTTGATGTGATCCACGATGTGGCCCAGGGCCGCAGCGCCATTGGCGTCCTGTTCCGGTCCAAACACAACCGGATGGTATTAAACAAAATGCTGGCGGAAAACCGGCTGGAATTCCACCCCCTGATCCAGTGCAGCGCCTATGTGTACCTATGGCGGGGGCACCCCCTGGCGAAAAAGGAATCCATTTCCATGGAAGAGCTTTGCGCCTACCCCTGCCTGTGTTTTGAGCAGGGGGACCAGAGTTCCTCCTATTTTGCCGAAGAAATTCTTTCCGAGCGGGAGTATCCCCAGATGATCCGGGCCACGGACCGGGCCACCATGCTGAACCTGATGGTAGGCCTCAACGGCTTTACCCTGTGCTGCGGCATCATCTGCGAGGAGCTCAACGGCACCGACTATCTGGCCGTCCCCTACCGGGAGGACCGGGACAACCAGAACGCCCGGATGGAAATTGGCTACATCACCCAGAAAAACACCCAGCCCGACGATATTACGGCAGTGTTCATCCGGGAGATGGAAAAGTACCTGGGGAACCAGGATCAATAAGGAACTCCGCTCCCCCTTGTTGCGGGCGTAAATAAGGATTTGTATGATTAAGGATGTCGCAGCGAACCACTGCGCCCGCAGGCGCGTACATAGCGCAACCGCCGCAGGCGGCACTTAGCGCGGAGTAGCGCGCACGCTGGTGTGGCACCCCCCGGTTAAGCCTACAGGCCCACCGCCTCTGAGTATCCTTTCCCCCTCCTGCATGGAGGGGGTGCCCACCGCAGTGGGCGGGGGGTGGAGGGGACCAGGTACGATATTTTTCTGCAGCTGGATGGGTGGTATTTCCTGAATTTAGGCCGATTTTTTCAACGAACCTATCTGTTTTCGTTAGGTGTCCCCTCCACCCCTGGCCTGCGGGCCACCCCCTCCATGCAGGAGGGGGAATGGGATTTTTCCCACCGGTTGGCCTGTACCATCCATCCGGGGGATTGCCGCGCCAGTGTGCGCACTGGCGCGCAATGACAAATCGTCTCTACAACTCCCCATTTATCGAAGCATTTCAAAATCATCGACCTAATAAATATAACCGCCCCCGGTTTTTCCCGGAGGCGGTTTGTGTTACAGCGTATGGTAATATGGGCAAATATCCTCGTAGCGGCCGTCTTTCAGGCGGAAGCCGCCGGGGATGGTGCCAAGCCGGACAAAGCCCAATCGCTCGTACAGGTGCCGGGCATGGGTGTTGGAGGCTACCACCGCATTAAACTGCAGCACCCGGTAGCCGTGGCGCCTGGCTTCCGTCAGGCAGTCGGATACCAGCTGTTCGCCGATATGGGCTCCCCGTCTTTCCCGGTCCACCGCATAGCTGGCGTTGCAGATATGGCCGCAGCGGCCGATGTTATTGGGGTGCAGAATGTATAGGCCTGCCACCTCGCCCTCCCCGTCCACAGCCACGCCGGAGTAGTCCTGGGCGGCAAAGAAGGCCTTTCCCGTCTCCGGGGTCAGCAGCTCCTCCTGGGGAAAGGCCACACCATCCTCCACCACCTGATTCCAGATGCGGACCATTCCGTCCACATCCGCCTGTGTATACGCTCTGACTTTCATCATGCCCGAACCTCCTGCATTTCCTGGGCATTCTCTGCCTTACAATTGACCTCCTCCGGGTCCCGGAAGGTCTCTACCGTCTGCTTTAATGCCTGGCGGCAAATTTCATCATCTTCGGTAGCCACAGCCTGGGAAAGAATGGCCAGCCTGTTCTGGATATCCGCCGGGTCCAGGTGCTTGTCCCGCTCCACAAAGATCTGGTCGTTGTCGGTCTTATCCAGATCCTCGGTTTTTACCAGCAGCTCCTCGTAGAGCTTTTCACCAGGCCGAAGGCCGGTTTCCACAATGTCGATGTCCTTGTAGGGCTCAAAACCGCTGAGGCGGATCATGTTTTCCGCCAGCTCCAGAATGTGGACAGGCTTGCCCATGTCCAAAACGAACAGCTCCCCATGCTTGGCAAAGGCCCCGGAGGTCAGCACCAGCTGGGCCGCCTCGGGAATGGTCATAAAATAACGGATAATCCGCCGATCCGTCAGGGTTACCGGGCCGCCGTAGGTAATCTGCCGCTTAAAAAGAGGAATTACACTGCCATTGCTGCCCAAAACGTTTCCAAACCGGGTAGCAGAACAGTTCATGCTCCCCTGGTGGCTCAAAACCTCCATTTCGCACATCCGCTTGGTGGCGCCCATTACGTTGGTGGGGTTTACCGCCTTGTCCGTAGAAACCATAATAAACTTCTGGCAGCCGAAGCTTTCCGCCACATCCAGCAGATTCCGGGTGCCGAACACATTGTTCTTTACCGCCTCACAGCAGTTGCACTCCATCAGAGGAACGTGCTTGTGGGCCGCAGCATGGATGACCACCTCCGGCCGGTGGGTTCCAAATACCCGCTCCAGCTGGCCCTTATCCGTAATGGTAACAATTTCCACGCAAAGGTTCAGCTTGTTGCCATATTTGATTTTCAGCTCCTGCTGAATATCATAGGCGCCGTTTTCGTATACATCCAGCACCACCAGGCGCTTGGGGCCGATCTTGGCAATCTGGCGGCACAGCTCGGAACCGATGGACCCGCCGCCGCCGGAGATGAGCACCGTTTTGCCCCGGTAGTAGGCCTTGGTATCCTCGCTTAAAATCTCCGTAGCCTGCCGAAACAGCAGCTCCTCCGCATCGAAGTCACGAAGGCTCCGCTTGCCGCCCACCGCCTGGGTGGTGGGATAATCGTAGGTTTTCAGTTTGCAGCCGGTTTTCCGGTAGAAGTCGTACAGCTCCTTCTTCCGTTCCGCCGGAGCCCCGGGGATGGCAAAGACAATCTCCTGAATGTTGCAGTTCCGGAATGCGGCGGCATCCGCTTCCCTCTCGGAAAGAACCGGAATACCATTGATGCTGCGGCCGATTTTATTCCGGTCGATGTCCACAAAGAACTTGGCGGTATACGCTGCCCCCGGGTTGCTTGCCAGGTCGGAAGCCAGGCCCGCGCCCACCCGTCCGGCGCCGATGATGGCAATGTTAATCCGGCGGCCCCGCTCGGCAGCATCCATGGGCTCTACCCGGATACCGGTCATCTTCTGGGTCATGGTCCGCAAAAAATCCGCAATCTTGGACCCCCGGCTGTTGGCATCGTACAGATACTGGTAGATCTGCCGCATAAGGATGTCTCCCAGCAGGTTCAGCGCAAACAGCGTCACTGCCCGCAGGAATTCCACATCCCGCAAAGGGAGAATCTTCTGAATGATATAATAAATGGTCCCGGCCAGCACATCATAGCAGATCAGGTTGATATACAGGTTGTTGCCGCCGTAGCGCCAAACGTTATTGTAGGAATCCCCGATGGCCCGGCAGCCCAGCATACAGGCTGCCGCCAGAAGGTAGTGCAGGAAAGCCTCCGGCCTGGAGATCGGGTAATAGCTGCTGGGGTAAAAAAACAGCAGCAATACGGAAACAATCGCCAGCATCACCAGGTCGTAGCCCATCAGCATCAGTGCATGGATGGATATGGAGCTGGATGTGTTATTTCTTCGCATCTTATCTTATCTCCTTACGGATCATAATCCCAGCAGGATCCGGATGTAGGGGGTCATGCTGCTTTTCATGGCCGTCAAAAGGCCGAAGTGCTTGCGCAGATAGTAGAACCAGGGGCCGATGGGGTCGCCCTTTACAGTCTCCTTTTTCTTGAAGCGCTGTACCCTGGAAAGGCTCCGGTCATGCCAGGTACCCGCCACAGGATTGTCGCAGCACACCCCCACATAGTCCCGGGACACATGGAGCTTGGCTCCCGCATCCCGCAGAGTCAGGCCATAGTCAAAGTCCCCCAGGCTGTGGACATAGTGCCGGTCCATGACCCCCGCCCGGCGGAACCAGTAGAAGGGGATGAGAACGCAGTTGGCGTTCATGGTGTCCGCATCCACCCCGGTCTCCCCCGGAGGGAGCTGCCGATAGTGGATGCCTTTTTCGTACAAAATGGCGCTGTAGCTCAGCTGGCCCCCGTGGTCGCAGGTGGCCCCGACAATGACGGCGTTCCCCTGGGCCCGGCTTTGGGCGATGAGCCTGCGGATGCAGCCCGGGTAGAATTCCACATCATCGTTCATCATGAGAAGGTACTGGGCTTCCTCCCCTTTGGAGAGGATGTCCTCCATGCCCAAGGCCATACCGCCGGAATAGTACAGCCCGCCGGTGCCATGAACCACCCGCACCGGGGCACCCAGGTCCTCTTCCTCCAGCATCCGGGTGGTGCCGTCAGTGCTGGCGTCGTCTACGACCACAAAGGAAAACCGGACCTCCGGATTTCCCTCCACCAGCCCTTTCACCGCCTGACGGGTTTTTTCTTTTCGATTAAAGCAGGTAAACAGCGCCAGTACAGAATCCAAACTCTTCTCTTCCTTTCAGTGTTCCCATCCAGGGAAATGTCAATCATTTCTTTTGTTACAGCCGGAACATCTCCCGGGTGGCTTCCTCTACGGACAGCCTGGGATAGGCATAGGGGCCCCGGTCAAAGTGCCTGTTCAGGGGCCTGCCCGCCACGGCACAGGCGGCCTTGTAGCCCGCCTGCCGGACCATTTTCAGAATGCCTTCGTCATAGCGGCCGTTGGAATAGGCAAACAGGGGCAATTCCTTTCCCAGCATCTGCTCCAGCTCGTCCTTGGCCCGGAAAATTTCCTCCCGGCGCTCCTGTTCCCCCACCTGGGTCAAAACCCGGTGCTCGGTGCCATGGACGCCGACGGTGCACAGGGGGTCCGCCGCCAGTTCCAAAAGCATTTCCCTGCTGAGATACCCCGGCTGCCCCACCTTATGGGAGAGCACGAACAGGGTAAAGGGAATATTCCGCTCCTTCAGGGCAGGATACCCGATGGTATAGGCATCCAAAAGCCCATCGTCAAAGGTGATGGCCGCTTTTCGGGAATAGGACTTGTCCTGCATCACCTCTTCCAGAGAGGCGTAGCCGTAAGGCCGGTCCAAAAAGCGCAGAAAAGCCCCGGTTTCCAGCATCAGGCTCAGCTCCCGCTCCGGGGCGGTGGTTACATGGTGGAACATAAAAATATCACTGCAGGGGCCCAGGTGCCAGACCTTATTCAATACCCGCTTGACTTCCATTTTGGGATTCATGGCAGAACCTCCTGCTGATCTTTTTATTTCTTCCGCCCCAATGGCGCAAAACCCCTTATAATCTCTGCCATTATAGCAGATAAAACCATAGAATACAAGCGGAAGAACCAAAATTACAGGACGATTGCATGAGTAAAAATTTTTGTGAACGAGAATAAGAAATTCTAAATAAGGATTTGTAGGGTTAGTTGAATGGTGTCCGCCTGCGGGAAAAATCCCCATTCCCCCTCCTGCATGGAGGGG
>CAKTHQ010000054.1 GCA_934565415.1 uncultured Oscillospiraceae bacterium | reverse complement strand
GGAGTACACAGCCGCAATGCGCATCATCTGATTGCTCAAGCGGCGGCCAACCACCAGTTCCTTTCCGGGGACGCCATCCATGTCGGCATATTCCACCCGCTCAAAGGCAGCGCCGTTCATGGAAATCTTTTCCATCAGGTAATACTGTTCGTCCTCTGTTTCATGGAAAATCAGCAGCTTCAGAGGCCGTTCGGTATTCTCTCTGGCGAATACAAGATACTCGTCTTTCCCATCTCCGTCCAGGTCTGCCGTCTGAACCGTCTGCTGATTCTCTCCCATAGTTGGGGAGGCAAATTCCAGCCCGGTCATAGCCTGCTGGATTGTGGATTGCAGCAGCGTATATTCCTGGGTCCGCTTGGGGAACCGATACATCTCCTGCACCGAGCGGTAGCCACAGGCAGACAGCAGTGAGGCTATCAGCAATGTAAATACAAAAGTCAGGCATTTCCTTTTCAATGCATCAACTTCCTTTCCCTGCTTCCCTTTATTATAACATATTCCGTATGAATTGAAAAGCTATTTGAGCACAACATTCTCCCGGCCAAGCACATTTTGGAGCTCCGCCAGCATACTTTCCCGGAAACCGCAGGCGGTTCCCCGGCGGGCCTTGGAATCCGCGAAGTAGAGGACCACCCGGCTTCGGCCCGGAAACATATTGAGAATGGCTTTGATTTTGGGATAAAGCGTTCCTTCCTCCCCCGGAAGGCGGAGATACAGGGTCTGATTTTCCGTCGGAATCCGGCGGGACATTTCGGATGGGGCAGCCTGCGCAAAGTCCGTCATCGGACGAATCCGGTTGGCGATAATCTGGGGCTCCTTATCATCCCGCAGAGAAAGCCGCCCTGTTACCACTACGGCATTGTTCTCCCGGACATAGGCCCCGGCCTCCACCAGGGTCCTGGAAAAGACAATCAGTTCAATGGAAGCTGTATCGTCTTCCAAAGTCACATAGGCCATCATGGAATTGTTGCGGGTGGTTTTGTTTTTCACCACCTGAATAATACCGGCCACACTGACTACATCGTCATCCTTGAGCTGACAGTCCTCGGCCATCAGCGTGCCGATGGGCAAAACATGGGTATTTTTCAGGTATTTTCGGTAGTCGTCCATGGGGTGGCCGGAAAGATAAATGCCGGTAGTCTCCTTTTCCATAGCCATCAGCTCCGCCTTTGGAAATTCCGGCTTTTGGGGAATGGCCATCTGAGCAGAGGGGGCATCCTCCTCCAGCAGAGAAAACAGGCCTATCTGGCCTTCCAGATTCTTCTTCCGGCTGGAGGCGATACTGTCCATCATTGCCTCGTAGATGCCGATCAGCTCACTGCGGTGGTTTCCAAAGCAATCCATGGCGCCGCATCGGATCAGGTTTTCCACGGCCCGCTTATTGAGCTCGCTCCCCTCCATTCGCTCCAAAAAGTCCTGGAACGAGCGGAAGGGCCCTCCTTCCTTTCGCTTGAGGGAAACAGACCGGATGAGCCCCCGGCCGATATTCTTTACGGCACCCAGGCCAAATCGGATCCCCTCCTCCTCTACGGAGAAGTGATCCTCGGAATGGTTGATATCCGGCGGCAGCAGCGCAATGCCGAGCTCCTTGCATTCGGCAATGTAAGCGGAGATTTTCACCGCCGAATCCAGGACGGATGTCATGAGGGCAGCCATATACTGCCTTGGATAATGACATTTCAGGTAAGCCGTCTGGTAGCTTACCACCGCATAGCACACTGCGTGGGACTTATTAAAGGCATAATTGGCAAAATCAACAATCTCATCGTAGATGGACTGGGCCGCCGCCTCCGAAACACCCTTGGCGATGGCTCCGGAGATATTCTGGTCCTTGTCCCCATAGATGAATACCTTCCGCTCCTGCTCGATGATCTTCAGCTTTTTCTTGGAAATGGCCCTTCGGATATTGTCCGCCTGGCCCATGGTATAGCCGCCCAGGTTCCGGAAGATCTCAATCACCTGTTCCTGGTAGACAATGCAGCCATAGGTCACCTTCAGAATTGGCTCCAAAAGAGGTGTTTTATAGGTTACCTTGCCCGGGTCCAGCTTGTTGGCAATGAATCTGGGGATGGAATCCATGGGACCGGGCCGATACAGGGCCACGATAGCGGTAATGTCTTCGATGGAGCTGGGCTTCATGTTGATGCACACCCCGGTCATACCGGCGGACTCCATCTGAAAAACGCCCTGGGTCTTGCCTTCGGAAAGCATGGCAAAGGTCTCCGGATCGTTGTCCGGCACCCGGTCAATCCGGAATTCCGGCAGGAGCTTTTGAATCTGCTGTTCCGCGTCCTGAATCACCGTCAGGTTCCGCAGGCCCAGGAAATCCATTTTCAGGAGGCCCAGCTCTTCGATGGTGGTCATGGTGTACTGGGTAACAATGGTATCGTCGTTTTTCGATAGTGGTACATAGGTGTACACCGGCTGGGCGGTGATGACCACACCCGCGGCATGGGTAGAGGAGTTCCGGGGCATTCCCTCCAAACGCATGGCCGTATCGATCAGCTTCTGTACCCTTGGGTCCCCATCGTACAGTTCCTTCAGCCTGGGAGACTCCTGCAGGGCGGATTTCAAAGTAACGTGAGGGCCGGAGGGCACCAGCTTGGCCACCACATCCGTTTCCGCAAAGGTGAAGTTCAGGGCCCGGCCCACATCCCGGATGGCGCCCCGGGCAGCCATGGTACCGAAGGTGACAATCTGAGCCACATGGTCCGCCCCGTACTTCCGGTACACATAGTCGATGACCTCTCCCCGGCGCTCCTGGCAAAAGTCCGTATCGAAATCCGGCATACTCACCCGCTCCGGATTCAAAAAGCGCTCGAAGATCAGGTTGTATTTCATGGGATCCACTTCTGTAATGTGGATACAGTAGGCTACAATAGAGCCCGCACCGGAGCCACGGCCAGGGCCTACAGGGATTCCCGCCTTTTTAGCATAATGAATAAAATCCCAGACAATAAGGTAGTAATTAACATAGCCCATGGAGCTGATAACACCCATCTCGTACTCCATCCGCTCCCGGTATTCCTTGGGCGCATTGGGGTACCGCTCCCGGAAGCCCTCCTCGCAAAGTTTGCGGAAGTACTCCTCGTTGGTATAGCCCTCCGGCACCGGATAGGCGGGTAAATGATACTCGTGGAAGGTAAATTCCACATTGCACATCTGGGCGATTTTTACCGTATTGTCAAAGGCTTCCGTGCAGTTGGGGAACAACGCCCGAAGCTCCTGTTCGCTTTTTAGATAGAATTCCTGAGTTTCGAAGCGCATTCGGTTCAGGTCGTCTACGCTCTTGTTTGTCTGGATGCACAGCAGAATATCCTGTACATCCGCATCATCCTTGCGGAGATAGTGGGCATCGTTGGTAATGACCAGGGGCAGCCCCGTCTCCCGGGCCAGGCGCTGGAGGCCCTGGTTCACCGGCCGCTGTTTTTCGATACCGTGGTCCTGCAGCTCCAGATAGAACCGATCCGGGCCCATAATCCCGGACATTCGCAGGGCAATGGACTTGGCTTTCTCATACTCTTCATTCAGAAGTGCCTGGGGAATGGCGCCGCCTAAGCAGGCAGATAAGGCAATCAGCCCCTCGTGATGAGCCTCCAGCAGGTCCAGATCAATTCTGGGTTTGCCGTAAAAGCCGTGAAGAAACGCTTCCGATACCAGGTAGCACAGGTTTTCGTAGCCCTTGTTGTTTTCGCACAGCAGCACCAGATGGTGCGCTTCATTGTCGTAGCCATAAACCCGGTCAGACATAAGCCGGGGGGCCACATAAACCTCGCAGCCAATAATGGGCTTGATCCCGGCAGCCTTGGCAGCCTTGTAAAAATCAATGCAGCCGTACATAACACCGTGGTCTGTAATGGCAACGGCAGTCTGACCGAGTTCCTTGACCCGGTCCATCATGGAGTCAATGCGGCAGGCCCCATCCAGCAGGCTGTACTCACTATGGACGTGCAGATGCACAAAGCTCATTTCTGTTCCTCCCTGGATAGCTCTACAATCCGCTTGAGCCGGTGATTCATGGCGGGCTTGGTAATCGGCGGCTCCATCATGGCCGCCAGCTCGGAAAGAGAGGCCTCGGGATTTTCCTCCCGGGCCTTGACCGCCTGCAGGAGCTTCCCCGGAAGGGACTCCAAAACCTCCCGCTCCCGCAAAATACGGATGGCTGACAGCTGCTCCTGGGCCGCTTCCACCACCTTGGAGGTGTTGGCATCGTCGCAATTGCAGCAGCGGTTCACCTTATTGTTAAGTTCTTTTTCCAGCTTTGCTTCCATGATGCCCATTGCGGCCACAGGGGCCCCCAGATAGGTAAGGAAGTCGGAAATCAGGTCGCTCTGCTTCAGATACAGCACCTTCCCCCCTGCCCGGTCAGCAGTTTTGGGAGAAAAACCCAAGGTATCCCGGATGAGCGCGTCGCACTCCCGGGAAACACTCTGGTGGGTGGTAGTCAGCTCCATATGGTAGGCTTTATTGGGACTTGTGACGCTGCCCCCGGCCAAAAATGCCCCCCGCAGGAAGGCAGCCTTGCAGCAGTCCTCCTCTACCACGGGAAGATTGATGTGCAGGGACAGGGTATCCCCGGGTGCAAAGCCAAAGGACTCCATAATGGCAGAAATCTTTTCTTGGGAACGAATCTGAAACACCAGCTTTCCGGAGGCGTTTTCCTCCGGCATCTGGTCGAAGCCAAGGGCAAAGGCTTTGCGAAAAAGTTTTGGCAAAATTTTTGCAAAGTCCTGGCTTTCTGTAATGATTTTAATGCAATCTTTCTGAAAACTGTTGCAAAACAGAAGAATGCCAAAGCACTCCGCCAGAGCGCAGCAGCCGGATTGGGGATATTCTTTGCAAACCTCCGCCTTGGCAGAGCCGGAAAAGGATAGCATGTTTTTCCTCTCTTTCTGTTACCAGACGCGAATTTCCGGCTCCAAATGGATACCGGACTGGGCCTCCACCTTTTCGGAGACTTCCTTCAAAAGCGTCTTCATATCCTCCGCTGTGGCTTTACCCAAATTCACGGCAAAGCCCCCGTGCTTTTCGGAAATGGCGGCATCCCCCACCCGGAATCCTTTGAGTCCTGCCTGGTCGATGAGCGCGGCGGCATAGCCTCCCTGAGGGCGCTTAAAGGCAGACCCGGCAGAGGGGTAATTGAGGGGCTGAGAGGCCAGACGCTTGGCTTGCAGCTCCTTCATTCTGGCCCGGATGGTCTCTTCCTTCCCGGGCTCCAGGCTCAGCAGGGCGCTGACCACGATCCAATCGGTTTCTTCCAGGCAGCTATGACGGTAGGAAAAGTCCATCTGCTCATGGGTCAGGACATGGGTCTTCCCTTCCCGGTCCATGAGCTCCACTTCCCGGCAGAGGCTCCCCAACTCCCCGCCGTAAGCCCCGGCATTCATATACACGCCGCCGCCGATGGTCCCGGGAATGCCGTGGGCGAATTCCAGCCCGGAAAGGCCCTGGCTGGCGGCGAACACCGCAGCCCTCGCCATCGTTACCCCGGCCATAACCCGAATGGAGGTGCCGTCTACCCGCTCCATGCCGTCCAGACAGTCCTTCAGGCAGATGATCAGCCCCCTCATCCCTTCGTCCGGAGCCAGCACATTGGTTCCGGCTCCTAGGATAACAGGCTTGCGGTCCCATAAACAGGACTTATTCAAAAGCTCGGCCAATTCCTCCCGATTTTTCGGGAAGGCCATAGCTTCCGCCGGTCCGCCGATGCGGAAAGAAGTATGTTTCGATAGAGGTTCTTCAAAACAAATGGATATTTTCGGGAACAAAACCCCGATTTTCTTCTGAAAATCCGTCATTTCCGACATAAACGCCTCCGGGTGTATGATTGGTTACAGTATAGCACAAATCAAGCGAATATGCAACGGCAATTTTGAGCAAAGAAAAACCCTCTCCTTACGAGAGGGTGGACCGGGCAAAGCCCGGGGCGAGCGTGGGTCGGTACAAAGGCTCCCTTGCGTAAAGGGAGCTGTCAGCCGCAGGCTGACTGAGGGATCGTCCAAACGTTCCCCATTCATTGTGGCCTGGTTCCTTGGGCGGGCTGGGTTTCCCCTCATCCGTCTCGGCTACGCCGAGCCACCTTCCCCGTAGGGGAAGGCGACCTACCGGCGGGGGCTGTGAATCGGTTCTGCGTTCCGCCCCTCTTCCGGCCCTGGGGGGCCACCTTCTCCTACTTGGAGAAGGCTAGGGCTGCTCTATCCCAGCGGGTACTTTGTCCCTATCTCTGTCGGCCAGGCGGAGAAGGTATCCTCCAGGACGCTGAGCGTTCGGCCCCAGCCCTCGTAGGCTTCCTGAGGGTAAGTACAGATGATGACAAAGGTCTCTACTTCCGCCTCGTAGAAGCTGACATTCATAACCATGCCGTCCTTCTCACCATAGAGATTCCCCCGCTTGTCCGGGAAGAAATTCCAGCCCTGTTCTGTCTGGAACATCAGGCTCTCGGCGGCGTTGCTGTCGCCGTAGATTCGGAATACTCGCAGGGTGGCATAGGGGTTTGCCTCCGGGCTCCAAAGGTCGGAGGTGAACCCAGCGTAGCTTTCCTGGCTGTGCGTCCAGTCACTCTGGGGCATTTCGATGGAATACCGCTCCCCAATAAATAAGCTGACGCTCAAAGCCGTTTCGTTTCCCTCGGCATCCACATACTGGATGGTCCGCTCCTTCAGCCGACACAGCTCGTCCGGAGAGGGTCCCGCCTCGCTGTGCTCGTCGCCGCCGTCGAAGGAATGCCAAGGTGCCTCGGGCTGGTCCCACAGGTCTCCGGAAAGCTCTACATAGCTGGGGGTTTCTCCGTCCAGCCCCGTGAGCCTGGCCCAGCCGTGCTCAGAGCTGCTGCTGGACCAATAGAAAGCACCGTCTGCCCGAATGTCCTGCATCTGCCGGGTGTAATAGCCCCGTTCCAGGATTTTTTCTCCGGCCTTCCAGAAAACCAGGATGTCTTCTCCATAGAAATATCCGTTTCCGTCTTCTATCTGGGGTTCTTCTCCTTCGCTGTCGCTATAGAAAGCACCGCCGTCCACCATCCGGTACTGAATGACCAGCTCCTGGGTTCCGTTCCCGTCCATATCCAGGATGGCGTAGCGCCAGAGGACAAACCTGGTTCCCCGCAGCTCCTGGGCCTTCTCCGTATAGGATGGGACCGTCATTTCCTTCTCGTAGTCCTGGCTATAGAAGCTCCCGCCATTCAATATCTCCTCCTGCCAGGTGATCGATTCATCAGCCCTCTGGGCTGCCATCGTTGCAGCCGTCTCCGCTTTTCCCTGCTTCCAGTGAGGAGCCAGGCCGAACCGGACCAAGGCTCCCGCCGCCAGCACCGCCGCCAGCATAGCGGCAAGGGACAGCACCCGCCGCCCGGTATGCCGCTTTCTCCTGGGACTCACCCCGCCCCGGCGAAAAGCTTCCGTCTGCACTATGTAGTCCGGTCGCACGTCTCCCAGTAGATCCAGCAACTCTTTTTCCGTCATCTCAGTCCCTCCTTCTCCAGGTGCTTGTCCAGGCGAATCCGGAGCCTGCGGAGCATAGACCGGACCTTGGTCTCGGAGAAGCCTGACTTGGCTGCGATCTCCTGACTGGAATCCAGGTACCAGTAGCGGCACAAAAATACGCTGCGTTCTACGGCGGTCAATGTTCCCAAAAAGCAGTCGATGCTCCGCAGGGTCTCCCTGCGAATGAGTTCTCCCTCGACACTTTCCTTGCCGGATACGCAGTCCCGCAGCTCTTCCAGCGCCAGGGCCACTTCTCCCCCGCCCCGCTTGAAGGCCCGCAGCTTCCGCCACCGGTCCAGGGAAAAGTTCCGGGTCAGCCTAGCTAAAAAAGCCGACAGGATCTGGGGCCTCTGGGGCGGAATACTCTGCCAGGCAGCGTACCAGGTGTCATTCACCGACTCCTCCGCGTCCTCCTCATTGGAAAGAATATTCATAGCAATGCTGTGGCAGTAGTAGCCGTATTTTTGGGCCGTTTCGGATATGGCCTCCTCAGACCGGGCGTTGTACAGCTCCAAAATCTGGGCATCCTCCATATTTTGAACCTCCTTTTTCTCTCGGGCAAATAAGAATTTAGCTAGACTGGGATAGAGTAGCTCCATGCCCTCTCCTGCTTGGAGAGGGCAAGAGCTGCCCGATTTTGGCCCTGCCAAATCCTTATTTCCTTCTCTACCTATATAGACGGAAAAAAACGAAATTCGTTGCAGGGAAAAGAAAAAAATTCTCAAAAAAACCGCCTCCAGATTTTCCTTCCTGGAGGCGGCAGCAAATCACAGCAGTTCGTCCGGTACATCCGGGTCGAAGGGGGGCTCCTCCTCGGCTGTCTGGCCGTTTCTGGCGGCCCATTCTTCCTTGGTGATGAGGATGGACCGGGGCTTGGAGCCCTGGAAGGGGCCAACGATCCCCTTTTCCTCCATCTCATCCACGATCCGGGCTGCCCGGGCGTAGCCCAGCTTCAGACGGCGCTGGAGCATGGAGACGGAGGCCTGGCCGGTCTCCAGCACCACTTCCACAGCAGCGGGCAGCAGCTCGTCCCCTTCCAGCTCTTCGTCATTGGGCTCCGGGTCGGAAGCAGAGGCACCCTTGCCGGACTTGCCTGTCTGCTGGGCCTTCTTTTCAATTTCCTCCAGCACCTGCTGGTTGTAGTCGGCCACATAGTGCTCTTTGACAAACCCAGCCACCGCTTCTACCTCGCTGTCGGTGACAAAGCAGCCCTGGACACGGAGAGGCTTGCCGCAGCCGATGGGGGCATAGAGCATATCGCCCTTGCCTACCAGCTTTTCGGCGCCCTGGGTATCCAGGATGATCCGGGATTCCATAGCGGAGGCCACGGAGAAGGCAATTCTCGAGGGAATGTTGGCCTTCATCAGGCCGGTAATGACATCGGCAGAAGGACGCTGGGTGGCGATGATCAGGTGCATTCCGGCAGCACGGCCCATCTGGGCAATGCGGCAGATGGAGTCTTCTACCTCTTTTGCAGCCACCAGCATCAGGTCAGCCAGCTCATCGATGATGACGATGACCTGGGGCAGCTTCTGGCCCCCCTCCTCCTGGGTGACGATGCCGTTATAGGATTCCAGATCCCGGACGCCCAGGTCGGACATGAGCTTATACCGGCGCAGCATTTCCGTAACAGCCCACTGCAAAGACCCGGCAGCCTTCTTGGGGTCCGTAACCACAGGGATCAGCAGATGGGGGATGCCGTTGTAAATGCCCAATTCTACCATTTTGGGGTCCACCATGATGAGCTTTACATCCTCGGGGCCCGCTTTATAAAGCAAACTGATGATAATGGAGTTCATGCACACGGATTTACCGGAACCGGTGGTACCGGCAATGAGCATATGGGGCATTTTCGCAATGTTGCCCACGATGCAGTTACCGGCAATATCCTTGCCCACGGAGAAGGAGGACTTCCCCTTGGCTTTGGCGAACTCGGGCGAATCGATAACCTCCCGCAGGGAGACGGTGGTCACGGTGCGGTTGGGCACCTCGATACCCACAATGGAGATTTTTCCGGGGACGGCGGCAATTCGGACGCCGGAGGCACCCAGGCTCAGGGCGATGTCGTCGGCGCAGGAGGTAAGCTTGCTCAGGCGGACACCCTTGTCCAGCTCCACCTCGTACCGGGTAACGCTTGGGCCCCGGGTCACATTGATGATGTGGGCATCAATGTGGAAGCTGGCCAGAGTCTCATTCAGTCGGGCGGAATTCTCCCGCATTTCCTCGGTGCCGTCGGCAGCCGCACCGGCAGGGCGCCGCAGCAGGTCAATGGGCGGGAAGCAGTAGGCAGGCTGCTCCTCGGTCTGCCCCTGGGCAATCTCCGCGGCCACCTGCCGGGCGGATTCCTGGGCATCCTTGGTGCTGACCTTGCCCGGCTTTTCGGCGGACTCCTCCGGCATTTTCCGGTTCTGCCGAAGAGCTTCCTGTTTGAGCATCTCCTGATGCACGGGCTCCTGCTTTGGGACTGGCTGGGGCTTGGGCGGCTCCATAATCAGTTCCGGCATCTGGTCCGGAATTGGGTCCTTGGGGGCCTCCGGCTCCCGGATGGGTTTCTTTTCCGGCATCCGGACAACCGGCGGTTCCGGAATCGGATCCTCCCGATAGCCGTAAATCGGCGTATCGATATCCAGATCGATGGTATTCATCACATCTGCCGCTCTGGACGGGGTTCCCAGTTCCTGAACTGGCTGGGGGGGCGCCTGGCAGACCTTCCGCTGGGGTTTGGGCGCCGCAGGCCGCTGCTCCTGGACGGGCGCAAAAGGCGGCTCCTCCTGGATGCTAGGGGCCGGTACCTGGCGCTGGCGGCGTTTCTGCTCGATTTTCTTATTGGCAATATGGTTGATCACCACGGCAGCGGGCTCCATATAGGGCTCGTCCTCTTCTTCCTCATACTCCTCCCGTGGACGGTTTGCAATGGCTCGGACGATGCTGGGAATTGTGATTTCCATAGAGCCAAGGAGGGTCAGAACAGCGCTGACAATCAGAATCAGATAGGCAATCACGTTGCCGCAGAGCCACCGAAGAATCATGGCAAAGCCGCCGCAAAGTACGCCGCCGGTAGTACCGCTAAGGCCGCCGGTATACAAGTCCCCAATGACGGCAAAGCCCTCGGCCATGCCCTGGTCCTGTACCACCAGATGGAAGATACTGCCGCTGAAAAACACGAACAGCACCAGGCAAACGCTGCGCATGGTGGGGCTGTGCTTCCGGCCCAGAGTTTGGATGATGAACAGATACATAAGGGCGGGAATGGAAAAATAGAACGCCGCCTGCCCTAACAGGCCCAGAATCACAGACTGAAGCAGCTTTAACAGTGCACCCTCCGGATTCACCGCAATTACTACAAACAAAATGAGCAACACAAGGCTTAATACGGCTGCCAGCACATGGGGGGACAGACTGCCGGAAAAGTCCTGATTGCTCTTTTTTACCTTT
>CAKTHQ010000053.1 GCA_934565415.1 uncultured Oscillospiraceae bacterium | reverse complement strand
CCATTATGACCACCACCTTCATCCCCTGCGGTGCCAAGGTGCCCTTCATCGCTATGATTGCCGGCGCTATCTTCGGAGGCAGCCCCTGGATTTCCACCGGCGCCTACTTCATCGGTATGGCCTCCATTGTGATCTCCGGTATCATCCTGAAGAAGACCAAGATGTTCGCCGGTGACCCCGCTCCCTTCGTTATGGAGCTGCCTCCTTACCACATCCCCACCCTGGGCAATGTCCTCCGCTCCACCTGGGAGCGCGGCTGGTCTTTCATTAAGAAGGCCGGTACCATCATCCTGCTGTCCACCATCGTCGTTTGGTTCACCTCTTACTTCGGCTTCACCGAGGACGGCTTCCGGATGCTGGCCGAGGATGAGCTGAACCTTAGCATCCTGGCCCGGATCGGCAGCCTGATCTCCTGGATCTTCATTCCTCTTGGCTGGGGCGAGTGGCAGGCAGCCGTTGCCTCCATCACCGGCCTGGTTGCCAAGGAGAACATCGTCGGCACCATGGGCATCCTGTACGGTGCTTCCGGCAATGTGTACGAGACCCTGGCCGCTACCTTCACCCATGTTTCCGGCCTGTCCTTCCTGGTGTTCAACCTGCTGTGCGCCCCCTGCTTCGCGGCCATCGGCGCCATCAAGCGGGAAATGAACAACGCCAAGTGGACCTGGTTCGCCATTGGCTATCAATGCGGCTTTGCCTACTGCGTGTCTTTGATGATTAACCAGTTCGGCAATCTGTTCACCGGCAATGTAAATATCCTGGGCCTGGTTGCCGCCCTGGCGGTCCTGTGCTGCATGGTCTATATGCTGGTCCGCCCCTACAAGGAGTCCAATAAGCTCACTGCAAAGGTGACCGTGTAACAACATTTTCCCGGAGGCTTAGGCCTCCGGGAATTTTAGAAAGGAAATTTTTATGGGTACTGTTATTGTAGCCCTGGTCCTTCTGGTCGTGGTCGGCCTTATTATCCACTCCATGGTCAAGGACAAAAAGCAAGGCAAACACTCCTGCGGCGGCAACTGCGCCAGCTGCTCCGGCTGCAGTCATAAGCAGTAGGATTTATAGTAGGGTCCCCCGGAACGCGAAGAAGAGTTCCGGGGGATTTGCTGTTATGAGGCATTTTTGCAAAGCATCGGATGAATTTTGTGACCTTACGAAATTGGTAGAGTCCTCAGACTGTTTCTTTATTTCCCGCAGCACCCGCAGTCCGGCGCCTTGGGCTTGCACTCGCACCCCTTGGGGGTAAACTGGGCGGCGGGGAAGGGAATGCGGCTGAACATTTCGCAGGGGTCCTCGGCGCAGCCGGGGGAGTCGCAGCATTCCTTGGTGGGGATACTGTAGTCCATAACGGGGACGATAAGCTGGGCGTCCCGCTCCAGGCGGACGATGGAGAACTGGCCCAGGGTCACATAGAGCTTCCGGCGGTCGGCCTGCATAGAAAGGTCTTCGTCAAAGGCGGCTCTTACCCAGTCCGGCAATTGCACCGGGCAGCTGTCCCGGCAGTCACAGGCCTCCCGTACCCGGCTGCTTAGCACCATGGGGTCCAGGGCCTCCACCACGGCGGTGGGGCGGTTGGCGTGGTTCAGGGTATCCGGAGTACAGTGCCGGTGGTCGCTGCGGTAGATGTGGGCGCAGCTTTCTTCGCCGCAGAGTACCACCCGCTTGGTAAACACTGCCAGGCCGCACAGAGCCGCCGGACGGTTGGCACCGATGACGGTATCGGCCAGGATGCGGTAGTAGAAGGTGATGTCGATGCAGTAGTGGGCCTTGTCAAAGGCGATGGGTTCTACCTCTATGTAGGTGCTCATGAGCTCGGCGCACCGAACCCGGGTGCTGGCAGAGGACTCCAGGATCCTTTGGGATCCGGCGGTCAGGTAGACGGGGAGATCCTCGATACAGTCTTTATCCCGACAGGAGTCGGTAATTTTTCGGGTGTGGATAGACATGGCCTGCCGCAGGTCGTTGGGGTTGCAGCGCAGGGCGTCCGGACACAGATCAGCCATTGTTTTCCCTCCTGAATTTAGCTTACAGGACAGTGTATGCAAAAAGGAGGAAATGTGACAGAGAAAACAAATGTAGGGGCCGATGCCCTTCATCGGTCCCTACAATCACATTTTTAAGAAGTTTCCGGGAAGCTCCAGGGAATAAAAGATTATTTCCAGCTGAACTGATAGCAGGTTTCGGAGTGGTAGCGCTTGCCGGCTTTGGTAACGGGTTGGGCCCAGTCGGCATGATGGATGCTGTCGGGGTAGAACTGGGTCTCCAGGGCGATGCCGGCGTGCTTGCCGTAGACAATGCCTTCTTTGCCATTTTCCTTCAGGAAATTGCCGGAGTAGAACTGGATGCCCGGGCAGTCGGTGTAGACGGACATACTGCGGCCGGAGTCCACATCCGTCAGGGTGGCACAGGGGTTGCAGAAGACTTCAAAATTGTGGTCGTACCCACCCTGCAGGTGCAGGGGCTCGAAGTCTGCGTCGATGTCCCGGCAGATGGGCTTGGGGGCTCTAAAGTCCATGGGGGTACCCTCTACCGGCTGCTTGACGCCGGTGGGGATGCTTTCGGCATTGTCCGGGCAGAAGTGCCGGGCAGGGAGGGAGAGAACCTGGGAGATGGCTTTCTCCGGACGCTGGTGGCCGGCCAGATTAAAGTAGCTGTGGTTCGTCATATTGAAAATGGTATCCTGGTCGCACAGGCCGTCGTAGATAATGTGCAGGCCGCTGTCTCCGTCCAGACGGTAGGTGACGGCAATTTGGGCGGTACCCGGCATCCCCTGGTCCCCGTCCGGGCTCAGGAGGGTAAAGGTGATGGCGTTTTCCGTCTGCTCCTGGACTGCCCACAGCCGCAGGTGGTAGCAGTCCGGACCGGAATGGAGGTTGTTGCGCCCCTCGTTGGCAGTCATGGCATAGGTTTTGCCGTTCAGGGAGAAGGATGCGCCTGCGATTCGGTTGGCGCTGCGGCCTACGGTAGCGCCCAGAAAGCTGCCGCCGTTTTTGTATTCCTTTGCGGTGTCGTAGCCCAGAACCACGTCGTCCTTGTGGCCCTCCCGGTCCGGTACCCACAGCCGGACCAGAGTAGCTCCCTGGTCCATAATTTGGGCGGTCAGCCCGCCGCCGGTGATGGTATACAGGGTGGCGCCCTCATCTATGTGCAGATTGCTGAAATTTTCCTCCATGAAAATGCTCCTTTCAATTTTCTGTGCGGAACAGGGGAAATTATGTTAAGACCGTACCAAACCATTGTACTATATTCTCTTTGGTTTTACAATGCCATATTTTGTTTGGCCCAGGGAAAAACCAACTTTGTACCGGGGAATCGCCGTCCATGGGCCGGTTGATGTTCTGTAACTTTTTTGCTCCAAAAGGACGACCACTACATCTTGTGGTCACATCTTGACAAAACCACAAGATGTAGTATAATAAGGCGGCAATGAGCAAGAGACTTTGAAAAGGAGGCTGTGTACTATGAAAATTATTAAGCGCAACGGTACAGAAGTCGTATTTGATATTACGAAGATCAACATGGCCATTTCCAAGGCCAATGTGGCTGTAGATGAAAAGGTTCGTCTGACACCCATCCAGATCGATCGCATCGCCGAAAGCGTCAGCGTGGCCTGCGAGGAGCTGGGCCGCAGCCCTTCCGTTGAGGAAATTCAGGACCTGGTGGAAAAGGCCATTATGGCCCATGGCGCCTTTGAAGTAGCCAAGGAGTATATCACCTACCGGTATACCCGGAACCTGCTGCGCCAGTCCAACACCACCGACGACCGGATCCTGAGCCTCATCGAGTGCAACAATGAGGAAGTCAAGCAGGAGAACGCCAACAAGAACCCCACCATCAATGCCGTCCAGCGGGACTACATGGCGGGCGAAGTTTCCAAGGACATTACCAGCCGTATTCTGTTGCCCAGGGACATTGTGGCGGCCCACGAAGCGGGTATTATCCATTTCCACGATTCTGACTACTATGCCCAGCATATGCACAACTGCGATCTGATCAATTTGGACGATATGCTGCAGAACGGCACCGTGATTTCCGGTACCCTGATTGAGAAGCCCCATTCCTTCTCCACTGCCTGCAACATTGCCACCCAGATCATTGCACAGGTGGCCTCCAACCAGTACGGCGGCCAGTCTATTTCTCTGACCCATCTGGCTCCCTTTGTCCAGATCAGCCGGGAAAAGATCCGCCGGAATGTAGAGCGGGAAATGAAAGTCTTCGGCGTCAGTCCCAGCGAGGAAGCCATCTGCAAGGTAGTGGAGGACCGGCTGCGGGATGAGGTCTGCCGGGGCGTACAGACCATCCAGTACCAGGTGGTGACCCTGATGACCACCAACGGGCAGGCTCCCTTTATCACTGTATTCATGTACCTGAATGAGGCCCGGAACGAGCAGGAGAAGAAGGACCTGGCCATGATTATCGAGGAGACCCTGCGCCAGCGCTACGAGGGCGTAAAGAACGAAAAGGGCGTATGGATTACTCCGGCCTTCCCCAAGCTTATCTATGTGCTGGAGGAGGATAACATCCGGGAGGGAACCCCCTATTGGTATCTGACCCGGCTGGCCGCAGAATGTACGGCAAAGCGGATGGTGCCGGATTATATCAGCGAAAAGAAAATGCGGGAGTACAAGCTGTCCAAGGGTGAAACCCCGGGCAACGGCGATGTGTATACCTGCATGGGCTGCCGCAGCTTCCTGACCCCGGACCGGTCCGGCAACGGCTGGGACAATGTGGCCGGTGCAAAGAACTACGAGCCCGGAAAGCCCAAGTATTATGGACGGTTCAACCAGGGCGTGGTTACCATTAATCTGGTGGATGTGGCGCTGTCCTCCGGCAGAGATGTGGACAAGTTCTGGGACATCTTCGAGGAGCGGCTGGAGCTGTGCCACAAGGCTCTGCGGTGCCGCCATGAGCGGCTGAAGGGCACCCTGTCTGATGCGGCCCCCATCCTGTGGCAGTACGGCGCTCTGGCCAGACTCCAGAAGGGGGAGCCCATTGATAAGCTGTTGTACGGCGGTTACTCCACCATTTCCCTGGGCTATGCCGGCCTTTATGAGTGCGTCAAGTACATGACCGGAAAGTCCCATACGGACCCGGAGGCCAAGCCCTTTGCCCTGTCCGTCATGCAGAAAATGAACGACAAGTGTGCCCAGTGGAAGAAGGCGGAGGACATCGATTACTCCCTGTACGGTACGCCTCTGGAGTCTACTACTTATAAGTTCGCCAAGTGTCTGCAGAAGCGCTTCGGTATTGTGCCCGGTATAACGGATAAGAGCTACATCACCAATTCCTACCATGTTCATGTGTCTGAGCCTATTGATGCCTTTACCAAGCTGCGCTTTGAGGCGGAGTTCCAGCAGCTGTCCCCCGGCGGGGCCATCAGCTATGTGGAAGTGCCCAATATGCAGAACAATATCGACGCCGTGCTGGAAGTGATGCAGTTTATCTATGACAATATCATGTATGCCGAGCTGAATACCAAGTCCGACTATTGCCAGGTCTGCGGCTATGATGGGGAGATTGAAATCAAGGAAGACGACCACAAGCTGGTTTGGGTTTGCCCCCAGTGCGGCAACCGGGACCAGAATAAGATGAACGTGGCCCGCCGTACCTGCGGCTATATCGGTACCCAGTTCTGGAACCAGGGCCGTACCCAGGAAATCAAAGATCGGGTGCTGCACCTGTAACTGAAAAGGACAAGGCCCCCAGGGCATCTGACGAAAAGATCGGATGCCCGGGGACCTTTTTGATAATTGCACCTGCGCAATCTCTCTATTTTATTGTATAGTTGGTTGATAAGCTTTATGCAAAAAGGTTAGTTGACGCTAACTTAAAATTGTGCTATAATCTGGGCCAGAAAGGAAGGATTGATATGATCCAAACAACAGTCAAAGTTTCCGGCATGGCCTGCTCTATGTGTGAGTCACATATCAACGATGCCATCCGCGCCGCTTTCCCGGTGGAAAAGGTGACCTCTTCCCACAGCAAGGGACAGACGGTGATTCTTTCCAAGGAGCCCCTGGACGAAAAGGCCATCCATGCCGCTATCGACCCCACAGGCTATACGGTAGGGGAGATTACATCCGCCCCTCACGAAAAGAAGGGCTTCCATCTTTTTGGAAGAAAGTAAAAAAGGGCCGTCATTGCGAACCGGTGCGTATGCAGGTTGTGGCAATGACGGCTTTTTATATATTTTTAATCGTCCCACATATGCTTTTCCACATAAGCATCCATTTCTTTTTCGTAGCGGAACCGCACATTTTTCAGGCTCTCCCCACGCAGGATAGAGAAGTAGGCTTCCTGGTGGATGGCGCACTGCTCGCTGTCGCCGGTAAACAGGTTGTCAGCGGTCATCAGAGCAAAGGCGGCATCCGGATACTTGGCCTGCAGGGCCGCGGCCTTTTCCGGGGGCGCTTTTAAAAGGGCATCCATGCCCCGGATGCTGGAAAAAACGGCTTGCTCAGCCTTAAAAATTGCCGCATTGGTTGGATGGCTGACTGTGGTTGACATATGGCATACCTCCAAATTCGCACTGAGCGGCATTATACCACAGGGGGTGTAAGGGGGCAATTGACGAATTCCACAGAAATGGGGAGGGAAAATCGGGAAGCTTTCCTCTTGACAAAGGGAAACTTGCGGATTTGCCGGAAAAGCCTACAAAGTCCTAAGGTTTCTTCTGGGGATGGGCTGGGCAGAATGCAGAAAATCCGGGGGAGACTTGATTTTTTGTGAAGAAGCGATAAAATGAAGAGGTAAAATTTGTCAAAAAGGATGATTTTTTTGAACAAGGATTTGACAGTGGGGAGCCCCGGTAAGGTTTTGCGGGAATTCTGTATCCCGCTGCTGGGGAGTATTGTGTTCCAGCAGCTGTATAACATTGCCGACAGCCTGGTAGCGGGAAGATTTATTGGGGAGAATGCCCTGGCGGCTGTGGGCAACAGCTACGAGATTACGCTGATTTTTCTGGCTTTTGCCTTCGGCTGCAATATGGGCTGCTCGGTGGTGGTGAGTCAGCTGTTTGGCGCCAAGGATTATAAGGGCGTGAAGACCGCGGTGTTTACGGCCAGCATTTTCAGCGCCGCCATCTGCGCTTTCCTGATGCTTCTGGGCGTGGGCTGTGCTGGGTGGCTTTTGGGGCTGATCCGGACGCCCCAGGAGGTTCTTGGGGACTCCAAACTGTATCTGGATATCTACGTTTACGGTCTGCCCTTTGTATTTTTCTACAATATTTCCACAGGTATTTTTTCTGCCATGGGAGATTCCAAAACGCCCTTTTATTTTCTGGCGGTGTCTTCCGTATCCAATATCGCCGTGGATATCCTCTTTGTCAGTGCCTTTCAGATGGGGGTAGCCGGTGTGGCCTGGGCGACTTTTTTGTGTCAGGGTGTCAGCTGCATTTTGGCGGTGATTGTCGTGCTGCGGCGGTTGGAAAAGGTGTGCGGCGGGGAAAAAGCGCCGCTGTTTTCCAGAGTGCTGCTGAAAAAGATCATAGTCATCGCGATTCCCAGCATTTTGCAGCAGAGCTTTATTTCTGTGGGAAACATCATCATTCAGGGCGTCATCAATGGCTTCGGTGCCGGGGTCATGGCCGGATACTCTGCGGCAGTAAAGCTTAACAATCTGGTATTGACCTGCTTCACAACCGTGGGCAACGGTGTGTCCAACTACACTGCCCAGAACATTGGCGCCGGGAAGCTCCATCGGGTCAAAGAGGGCTTCCGGGCAGGCATCCGCATGATTTGGACGGTGGCCCTGCCCCTGAGCCTATTGTACTTCTTCGGTGGGAAGCTGGTGCTGGCCCTGTTCCTGGACGAAAGCAGTGCGGTGGCCACCAAGACGGGACTGGTGTTCCTGCGGATTTTGGCACCCTTCTATTTTGTAATTTCCGCCAAGCTCATCTGCGACGGAATCTTACGGGGCGCGGGGATGATGAAAAAATTCATGGTGGCTACCTTTGTAGACCTGCTCCTGCGGGTGATCCTGGCCCTGACCCTTTCCAGAACCGCCCTGGGGGACCTGGGCATCTGGGCCTCCTGGCCCGTAGGCTGGGTAGCCGCCGCGGTGATTTCCCTGAACTACTACCGCACCGGACCCTGGATAAAAAACGTAGACCCCGACACCGAGCCGGCAGGGGAGGATTAAGGAAAAGCACTCCGAAGGGGGTGCTTTTTCAATTTTTCCCTTGACAAGTAGCCCCTCCCGTGCTATATTTCATTTAACAGTTAAGCTAAATGTTAAATGAAAGGAGCGAGATACATGGGCCTGCAGGAAACGCTTCGGGCCCTGGCGGACCCTACCCGGCGGGAGATATTGAATTTACTCAAGGGCGGGAAGAAAAGTGCCGGGGAAATCTGCGAGCATTTCGATATTTCCGCGGCGGCCATCTCCCGGCATCTGTCCGTGCTGAAGGACGCGGATCTGGTTTACGACACCCGGGAGGGGAAATACATCTACTACGAGATCAACACCTCCGTGCTGGAGGAGACCCTTCTGTGGATCGCGGATTTGAAAGGAGACTGATGTTATGTACAGCAAACGAACGAAATGGATATGTGTCCTTCTGACGCTGCTGCCGATTCCTCTGGGCCTACTGCTGGGCCTGCGGGATATGGGGCTTGGTTTTATTGAACCAATTTCCATGGCGCTGGTGCTGCTCCTCTGTATGCATATGACGGAGGGAGAAGAGAAGAACAAAAAGGTCAATCAACTGGTTATATGGCTGCTCCCGATTCTGAGCAACGGCTGCTTTTTCCTTTCATATGCTCTGAATCAGGGTCTACGGTTTTCTGTGATGCGTGTAATGGTTGGATTCTTTGGCCTGATGATGGTGGTTATTGGCAACTATATGCCCAAATGCCGACAGAACCCTGTGATAGGCATTCGCATATCCTGGACGCTGGAAAGCGAGAACAACTGGAATGCGACTCACCGGATGGCAGGCCCGCTGTGGGTGCTGCTTGGGGCGGGGATCTTGCTGAGTCTGCCTTTTTCGGAGACCGTGTGTATGGCGGCCTTTTTTGTGGGGATTGCGCTGATGGTTCTGGTGCCCACGGTGTATTCCTATCTGTTCTACCGGCGGGAACTGCAGGCGGGAACGGTGCGCAAGGGAATTGCTTCCGGCAAAAAATGGACCCGATTTGGGGTGGTCATTCTGCTCGTCGTTCTGGCACTGACAGCGGTGCTCCTGTTTACCGGATCTATCCATGTGGAGTTTCAGAATGAAGGAATAGAGGTTGGCGCAACCTACTATTCCGTTCTGAAAGTTCCCTATACCAGCATCCGGGAATGCGAATACCGTCAGGAGGACGCGGCTGGTCTGCGGAATTTTGGCCTGGGTTCTTTTCGCCTGCTGTGCGGCCAATTTCGGAACGAAGAATTCGGGGACTATATAAGATATACGGTTTACCGTCCCCAGGGCGTTGTGGTCCTGCGTACGGATACGGATACCATTGTTCTCAGCGGGAACAATCAGGGAGAGACGGAAGAATTGTATCAGGAAATTTTGGAAAGGTGCGGTAAATAAGAATTTGGCGAAGCCAAAGTCGGGCAGCCCCCGCCGGGAGGTCGCCTTCCCCGTAGGGGAAGGCTTCCTCCGGCGGGGGGTTCTTTACTAAATTCTGATTTGCCCAAATACCATCTTGCCGGTAAATATTCTTCGGCTGGATTTTTTCTGGGAATGATTTGGATTTTCCTTGACTCCCGGGGAAAATTCCTCTATAATATCAGAAGCTATGGGCATTTACCATCTGAAGAAAGGATTTTGAAATATGGCTAAGGAATACAAGATCACAAGCCTGCGTCTGGCAGACCTGGAAAAAGAACTGAATTATTTGAAGACCACCCGTGAGCGGGAAGTGGCGGCGATGATCGCTGAGGCTCGGTCCTATGGTGACTTGTCCGAAAACTCCGAATACGATGCCGCTAAGAACGAGCAGGGCAAGCTGTATGGCCGAATCGCTGAGATTGAGGACATCCTGTCCCATGCCGTCATCATCGAGGACGAGAACGAGGCCACCGGCCGGGTGGGCCTGGGCTGCACCGTGGTGGTGGAGAACGAGCAGGGCCAGCAGATCCAGTACCGGATCACCGGTTCTCAGGAAGCCAACCCCATGCAGAACAAGCTGTCTGATGACTCTCCCTTCGGCCGTGGCATCGTAGGCAAGGCTGCCGGTGAAACCTTCACCGTCAACGCCCCCGCCGGTTCCTACACCATGAAGGTCATCAGCGTGACCCGTGAGGGCTAAGCCATGGCAAAGTTTGTACCCCAGGCAGAAGTACCCCTGTCCGACCAGGTAAAGGTCCGTCGGGAGAAGCTGGAGGCCCTCCGTGCCGAAGGCAAGGACCCCTTTGTGCAGACCAAGTTCGATGTGACTTCCTCCGCAAAGCAGATTAAGGAACATTTCGAGGAGCTGGAAGGGAAGACCGTGACTCTGGCCGGCCGGCTTATGAGTAAGCGCGGTATGGGCAAGGTGTCCTTCTGCGACCTGCAGGATAACACCGGCCGCATCCAGCTGTATGTCCGCTTCGACGCCATGGACGAGGAGGACTTCAAGCGCTTTAAGAAAAACGACATCGGCGACATCGTCGGCGTCAAGGGCGATGTATTTAAGACCGAGCGGGGAGAGATTTCCCTGCGGGTCCACGAGGCTACGCTGCTCAGCAAGTCCCTGCTGCCCCTGCCCGAAAAGTTCCATGGCCTGACCGACCGGGAGACCCGGTACCGCCAGCGCTATGTGGACCTGATCGTCAACCCTGAGGTGAAGGATACCTTCGTCAAGCGCAGCATGATCCTCCGGGAGCTGCGGCACTTTTTGGACGGCAAGGGCTTCCTGGAAGTGGACACCCCCATCCTGACTCCCTTCGAGATCGGCGCCTCCGCCCGTCCCTTCTATACCCATCACAACACTCTGGACATCGACATGGTGCTGCGTATCGAAACCGAGCTGTACCTGAAGCGGCTGATCGTCGGCGGCATGGATCGGGTGTACGAGGTAGGCCGTATCTTCCGGAACGAGGGCATGGACCCCACCCACAACCCGGAGTTTACCTCCATCGAGCTGTACCAGGCCTATACCGATTTCCACGGCATGATGGACCTGGTAGAGGAAATGATGAAGACCGTGGCCATGAAGGTCTGCGGCACCCTGCAGATCACCTACCAGGGCAAGGACATCGACCTG
>CAKTHQ010000052.1 GCA_934565415.1 uncultured Oscillospiraceae bacterium | reverse complement strand
GGTTCCCCTGTACCTGCAGCAGGACTATGGCATCACCCGGTACGGCAACTACCCCCTGCGGACCTATGGCTGCGGCATTACGAGCCTGGCGATGCTCTCCAGCTATATGACGGATACGGAACTGACACCGCCCATTATGTGTGAGCGTTATGGCAGCTATTGCAGCAGCTGGGGCACAGACTATATGATCTTCCAGAACGAACCCCAGAACATGGGATACTTCCTAAAAGAACAGGTATTTGACCCCGACCTGGCCTACGATGCCCTGAAGGAAGGCTACATTGTCATCTCCTGCCAGCAAAAGGGCTACTGGACCAAAAGTGCCCACTACATCGTGCTGGAGAAAATAGACGAGAAAGGCGTTCAGGTCCGGGATTCCAATATTTATAACTACAAGCGCATTCCCGCTCACAAAGAAGACCGCCATAGCTGGGCCAGCATCACCGCTGCCAGTGCCTCCTTCTGGATTTTTGAAAAGAAACCGGTCAAATCCAAACTCTGTGCCCGGTGCGGGAACGGAGAAACCTTCCCCTACAATATTCTGAATACCGACTATCAGTGCAAACGCTGCGCTGACGCCTTGCTGAGAAGAAACTGCTACCTGGGAATCCAATAACCAAAAAACTCTATCCATGCATACCGGCCCGGCTGCATGGATAGAGCTTTTTTGTTCCCTTTTTACTTTTCTTTGATTTCCCCGGTTTCGTACAGGAACGAGACGCTGCCGGTCTTTCCTTCCGGCAGTCCCGTAAAGCTGGTATAGCCCAGGCCTGCCTGACGCATGGCTTTCAGGGTATCCATGATGGTGCGCATTTTGTCCGCATCCCTTGCCAGCTTTTTCAGCTCCCCGGAGCCATTGTCCCGGAAGCTGTTGATACCGTTGCGGAACTGAGTTACCGCCTCCTGCATTTTGTCCAAGGCGCCCTTCAGCTTTTCGGCTCCCTCCGCGGTGCCGGAAACATAGGCTTCCGCCACCACGTTTTCTTCCAGAATCTTGGTAAGCAGCCCGTCCGTCTCATCCAATAGTTCTTCAATCATCTTCTGTGCGTTTTTTAAATACTCCAGCGCCTGGTCGTCCCCAGCTGCCTCTGCCGCCTTCCGGGCAGCCTCAATCTGCCCGGCCAGTGTCAAAAGGGATTCGTCCTGAGGTGTCTCGGGGTCATCCTCCGGCACAAGAAACTGGGCCCAGAGCTTTCCCAGATTCTTTCCCTGGGCGGTCAGGTCTTCTACCGCGGTCTTCAAAGCCCTGAGCATTGCACCGACGCCCTCTGCAAACTGGTCTACCGCATTCTTCAGCCCGTCGGCGCCTTCATACATCTGGTCGATGGCGCTGTCAATATCGGCAGCGGTACCGTCGAAGTTTTCGTCCACAGTCAGGTCCTCTTCGTCCATATCGTCCAGCAGTCCTGCAGATACCATCGTCGCCGTAAAGTCCAGGGAAAAGTTCACCACATCCGCGGTGATTTCAAAATACTCCGGGATCTCAATATCCTCCGTATAGCTGAGCCGCCCCAAATCCAGCGCTGCCGCCATTCCCGGAAATACCATTCCAACCGCCATTCCGCTGTCATCCAGCGTCATCACTTTCCCGTTTTTGACCTTCACATTGGAAAATACATCCTCGTCCAACGGAACAATGGTCATGGCCGTCAGCGGAACCGGAACCGTTTGGGTCTTTCCCCCTTGTTCCACGGTTTGCGTCAGTTTGTTTTTATAGTCAAACCGCATGGTCAGGTGACCGGATTTTCCTGCCAGCCCCTGGGGGCTGTAAAGATTGCCATCCAGAATATAGCTGACCGTCAGTTCCAATGGCAGGTCATCACTATTTCCGTTTCCCTTGTAATGAATGTCCTCTCCCTTGTTTTCCCAACGGAGCGACCCATCCGCAGCTTTTAAGTAGGTTTCGTCTCCTTCCGTATTCCGAATATCCGTCAAGTTCGTCCGGTCCGGAAGTCGGGCAGTCCCATCCCTTCGGAGGATTACCTCCACCTCCACCTCCTCCGGTGTTCCCAAGGGGTCTGCCGTTACATGGACGGTCTCCTGCTTGTATACGGCGTCTGCCGCCAAGGGCGGCTTTTCTTCTGCCGCTGCTCTGACGGCAGACCCCAGCAGCAGCGCTGCCGCCGTAAGAAAAGCGCCTGCTTTTAAAACTATTCTACGCATTTCAACGCCTCCGATTCCGGTATTTTCCCGATTCTGCGCAGCTCCAGCAGCGCCACCAGGCAATAGGCCACAAATCCATAAATCGCCATCTGCATATAAATCGCAGAATCCACATACAGAGGAATCCAGCCGCTCATTGAGCTCAGCATAACCTCCCGGAACAGCACCTCCATGACCTTTCCTTCAATTGGAAGGCTGAGAAGAATCTCGCCAAGGGTCACCAGAGATGTGGGCAGGATATACAGCCGAAAAATCTCCCAGCGGTTGTAGCCCAGCACCTTGGCCATAGAAATGGACTGGGCATTCTTTTCAATAATCATCTTGCTCAAAAGATACACAAGAACCATAAAAAGCCCCACGGAGAACAGATTCACCAGGCCCATCATCCCGCCCATAGACCGGGTCAGCTGGCGGCTGATTTTAGTCATGGCTGTCAGATCCAGCACGGAGCCAATGTACTTGTCCTCAATATCCGTAATGGGGCTGTCGGAAAAGTAGCCGCAGAAATAGCTTTTCCCCAGATCAAAGGTCTTGTTCAGGATTTTCCTGGGCAAAAACAGGGCCAGCGCCCCCATGTAATCGTATTCCCCGGTGACCGTAAAGCAGTAAGTCCTGTCCTCATACTCCTCCTTCAGTTCCACGGTATCTCCGGGAACAATGCCATACTTATCCGCATAAGCAGAGGAAATAAGGACGGTATCCTCCTCAAACTCTCCGGAAATATACTTGCTTCCCGGCTCTACCCCGTAAAGAGTAACGGTTTCGCTGCCATACTTTTCCGGAATGGTCATCAGACTGTAGGCGCTGAATTTTTCCGCATCCTCGTTTTCCGTCTCAACCTCGTCCATAAATTCCATCATTTTAAAAAGGCTCTTCAGCTTCCGCTTGTCGTTGGATACATCCGCCGGAACAGACAGCATTGTGGTATTCTGGGAGAGCATATTATCCGGCATGGTGTCCTGGTAGTGCTGCAGGGCACTGGGAAACAGCAGGCCAAACATCAAAAGCAGATTGGCAAACAGGATACCTACAAACAAAATCAGATAGCTTCCCAGGTTTTGGAAAATCACCCGCAGCCGGAAGCGCATCAGGAAGGGGAAAAAATTGGGCAGAGGAAACACATGGGTCTTCTGCTTCTTCCGCAGATCCCGCCGCAAAAATTTCAGAGGCGGCAGGCTCAGCTTTTTCCGCAGGGAAAGCCAGGTAATGGCCGTCATCATAAGCACCGGGACCACAGTCGTCAGCACAAAGGCATCCATATTCCAAAGGGTCTCGTAGGTGGTCAGGCTGTAGCTGCCATAGTACATATCGGCACAGACATTCTCAAAGACTGTATAGCCCAGGGTATTTCCCACCAGGGCGCTGATAAGGCACACCAGCACCGGGCAGGCCATATAGTGGACCACCAGTTCGTTTTTGGTATAGCCGCTGGCTAAGAGGGTGCCAATCACATTGGCCTCCTTGCTGATGGTATTGCCAATGGTCACCGTAAATACAAAGGCCATAATGGCAATAACGATATACAGAAGCATAATCATCATGGCCCGGTCGCCGCCCATATCGTCGCCGGTAAAGTTGATAGCCTGGTTTTGATATCTGGGAACAAAGGTTTCCAGTGCCGCCTCCTGGTTGATGACCTCCATTACATCCTCAGCCATGTCCTTTTCCTGGAGCTCATTCTCCGGCGGCGTATTATAAAGCCAGCTGTAGCTATAGTGTAGATTTTCCGTACCCAAAGCATCAAAGCCGCTGTTGGACAAAACCGCCACGCCAAAGCGAATGGAATCAAACATAGCGTCGCTGTTGTCCTGGAACAGGCAGCTATAGTCCGGCAGAGCGATGAGACCTGTAACCGTCCAGGTGCAGCTCCCCGAGGAGATCAGGTCGCCTACGGTCAGGCTGTTGTTGTCTGCATACATCCGGTCGACGGCAATTTCGTTTTTTCCTGCCGGAAGCGTCCCCCGCATCAGGCAGGGCCGATTCACCTCTTCCCGGATACGGAACATCCGGAGAACGGAATCATTGTCCATGGGCTCTTCCGCGTAAAAGTTCTCATAAAGGGTAATGCCGGACCGGGAGATGTACTGAATCTGGCCGGGGTTCAGCTTGTCCTTCACCCGAAAGTTGCCGTATTCCACATTATATTTTTCGAAACTCTCGTTATAGGCCTTAATCATGCTTCCATCCGCCACCAGAAAGCCGGAAACAAAGGCAATGGTAACAGTCAGCAGCAGAAAAATCACTAAATACTTTCCAAGCTCCCCCCGCAGCTCCCGGAACACCCTTTTCCGAAGTGGATTTTTTACCATTCCAAATCCTCCGCCCGGACGGGGGCTTCATTCCGGTAAACCTTCCGCACGGCACCGTCCCGCAGCTTGACCACCAGGGTAGCCATCATGCGAATGGCATCGTTGTGAGTCACCATCAAAACGGTACTGCCGTATTTCTGATTGACGGTTTCGATGAGCTTTAAGATCTCTTTGCCGGTCTGGTAGTCCAGGGCGCCGGTGGGCTCGTCACACAAAAGAATATCCGGATTCTTGACGATGGCCCGCCCAATGGCTGTCCGCTGCTGCTGGCCGCCGGAAAGCTGATTTGGAAGCTTTTTTTGATGGTCCCACAGTCCCAGGGTATGCAGCAGCTCGTCAATATTCAGAGGCTTTTTGCTCAGGAACGCCCCTACCTCGATATTCTCCCGCACCGTCAGATTGGGGATCAGGTTGTACATCTGGAAAATATAGCCCAAATGGTTCCTTCGGTAAGCGGACAGCCGCCGGGGCGTCATAGCGGTCAGGGTCTCTCCGTTCATGGTAATACTGCCGGAATCCGCCGAATCGATGCCGCCAATGATGTTCAGCAGCGTACTCTTGCCGCTTCCGCTGGGGCCCAGAAGCACACAAAAGTCTCCCTTTTCCACCGTCAGATCAATCCCCTTCAGCACCTGGACCCGGCTGTCCCCCTGGCCATAGCTTTTTTGAATGTCCTTCAATTCCAAAAACACGGTTTTCACCTCATTCTTCCCATTCTTTTCCACGAAAAACAAGAAATGCCTTTTGCATCACCAGTATACCGCATTTTTTAGTTAGCGTCAACTAACTTCAGGAAAAAATTTCTGCCTGCCCTCCCCGTTTTTGGGGGTGGACAGGCAGTTGGAAACCTTTTTACATTCTGCTCTTCATGGCCCGTTTTCTGGCAATATTGATGGGGCCCTCATTCATATGGTTGATCCACGCCAGGCTCTTGCCGCAGCCGTAGGCGGTACAGGAGTCCGGGTCGTCTGCCAGGATGCAGGCAATGCCGGTGCGCTCCATAAGCAGCTCCGTAAAGCCCCACAGCTGGCTGCAGCCTCCGGTCAGGGTAATGCCGTTTTCAGACACATCACTGACCAGCTCCGGACTGGTCTGCTCCAATACCTCCATCACTTCGTCCGCAATCATTCTGGCAGGACGGCGCAGAACCTCATAAATTTCCCGGGAGGTAATCGTTACCATCTTGGGCATACCGGTTTTTGCATCCCGGCCCTTGACATTCATGGACAGCTCTTCGTTTCTGGGGTAAACCTCACCGATCTGGATTTTGATTTCCTCTGCGGTAACCTGCCCAATGACCATAGCGTGCTGGCGGCGGACATAGCGGATAATGGACTCGTCAAAGGCATCCCCTGCCACCTTCAAGGAAGAGGACACGGCCACCCCATTCATACTCAGTACCGCAATATCGGTGGTGCCGCCGCCAATATCCACCACCATATGGCCATTGGGGTCCTTGATGTTCAGGCCCGCACCCAGAGCGGCGGCCAGGGGCTCCTCTATCAAAAACACACGGCGGGCGCCGGCTTCGATGGCCGCATTGATGACGCTGCGCTCCTCCACCTCGGTAACGCCGCTGGGCACACTGATGACCACACGGGGCTTGGGCGTGAACATAGACGCCTTGGTGGCGGTTTTGAACATCTCGCTCAGCATTTTCACAGTCATTTCATGGTCGGAAATGATGCCGTCCTTCAGCGGCCGCATGGCAACCACGTTGCCGGGGGTCCGGTTCAGCATATTCCGGGCAGCGGAACCGACCTGCAGAATTTTGCCGGTATTCCGGTCCACCGCCACAACGGATGGCTCCCGGACCACCAGGCCCTTGCCATCGGCATAAATCAGTACATTGGATGTACCCAGGTCCACACCCAGGTCATTGGAAAACAGCTGCATAAGTAACCTCCATGGAAAAATATCTTTTAGTCCTTCTGAGAAGTAGCCACCACAGCGCAACGGACCTCCTTAGCGCCGCCCCCAAGCAAAACCCGGCCACATTCCTCAGCGGTAGCGCCGGTAGTAAAAACATCGTCAACCAGCAGTACCCGCTTACCGGATGGGTCTGCCCCTTTTCTAACCCTGTAGACTCCCAGGACATTGGCCTTTCTATCCTCCCCGGACATACCGGACTGGGCAGGGTTGTCGCGAACTTTTTGAAGCAAGGGCACTACCGGAATTCCCAGTTCCTTCCCCACGCTTCTCGCCAGAAGCTCCGCCTGGTCGTAGCCACGCTTGCGCTTCCGCCTTGGGCTGACCGGGACCCAGGTCAGGCAGTCGAACCCATCCGGGTGGGCCTCCAACACCTTTAGCGCCAGGCTGCGTCCCAAGGGCTCTGCCAGAAAGCTTGCTTTGTGGAACTTCAGCCGAAGGATTGCCTCCCGCACATTCTCTTTATAGTACCAGACGGCAATGACACTGTCAAGAAACTGAAGCTTACTTTTTCCGGACGGATGCTCCTTTTCCTGCAAAACCGGAAAGCGCGGAGCCCTTGTCCGGCAGCTCCGGCAGTAATCCGTCTCCCCGTCCGACAAGAGCTTCCGGCACAGAGCGCATTTTTTGGGAAACAGAAGATCCAGAATCCAATGAATCAGTTTCATTCCGCTTTCCCCTGAAGCCGCAGCTTCAGCCCGGTATATCGTTTGTTCTTCCGGACATTGGCGGTCATCGCCATAACCGTCTCCTCACGGCCCACCACAATCAGAAGCTCCTTTGCCCGGGTAATGGCCGTATAAAGCACACTTCTCGTCAGCAGGTAGGGCGACCCGCCCCAGGCTGTCAGGATTACGGCCCGGTATTCGCTGCCCTGGCTTTTATGTACCGTAATGGCAAAGGCCGGTTCCAATTCTCCCAGTTGGGTATAATCATAGTCGGCTATTTTATCGTCGTACTGGACGGTAACGGTTTCTTTGTTCGGGTCGATCTCCCTAATAACGCCCACATCACCGTTAAAAATCCCGGTGCCAATGGCAGTACCGTCCTCCCTCTTCCAGGCAATGTCGTAATTGTTCCGGATCTGCATAACCCGGTCCCCTTCCCGGAAGGTGTAGTTGCCGCTGGCGTGCTCTTTTTTGTCCGGAGACGGGGGATTCAGCGCCCCCTGCAAAAGCTGATTCAGCGCACCGGTGCCCACGCCGCCCTTCCGGGTGGGCGACAGCACCTGGATCTGCTCCGGAGGGATACCCATGTTCTTGGGCAGCCGGGTGATGCACAGATCCCGGATGAGATTGCATACATCCGTCTCGGAATTCCGACGCATAAAGAAAAAGTCACTTTTTACGTTCCGCAGCTCCGGGGCCTCTCCCCGGTTGATACGGTGGGCATTCATTACAATCAGGCTCTGCTGGGCCTGGCGGAAAATCTCCGTAAGCCTGGCCGTAGGCAGGCATTTGCTCCGCAGCATATCGCTGAAGGGGAAGCCGGGGCCTACAGGAGGCAGCTGGTCCGGGTCCCCTACCAGAATCAGTCGCTTGCCCCTGGGAATGGCCTTCAGAAGGTGGAATAAAAGCTGAATGTCCACCATGGACATTTCGTCTACCACAATGGCATCCGCCTTCAAGGGATTGTCTTCGTCCTTGGCAAAATACATCTTCCCGGTATGCTGGTCGATGCCCGCCTCTAAAAGCCTGTGGATGGTAGAAGCCTCCTCTCCGGTAACCTCGGTCATTCGCTTGGCTGCCCGGCCGGTTGGGGCCGCTACCAGGCACTTGAGCTGCATATTGCCGTAAAGGTTCAATATTCCGTTTAACAAAGTGGTCTTGCCGGTGCCCGGGCCTCCGGTAATCAGCAGCAGCCCGGAGCCTGCAGCCTCCCGGATGGCCTGGCGCTGCTCTTCGGAGTATTTTACCCCGCTTTCTTCCTCTGCCTGCCGGATGCGCTCCTCTAAGTCCTCCGGCACGGGGAAGGCCTTGTGGGCAAGCTCCAAAAGCCGCTGGGTGCAGTAGCTCTCCGCTTCATATAATTCGGGAAGATAGTCCACGGTAATCCCTGCCAAAGCGGAGCGGACCAGCCGCCCGGCCTCCAGGAGCCTGCCCACCCCCGCAGCAACGGTTTCCGGCTCCAGGGAAAGCAGCTGGCAGGTGCTGGCCAGGAGCTTCGCCTCCGGCAGAAAGCTGTGACCCACGGTGAGATTGTATTCCAGCTGGAAACGAATGCCCGCCTCCACTCTTCTGGGATCGTCCCCGGCTACGCCTAATTCGATGGCAAACCGGTCCACCGCCCCAAAGGGCGCCTCCAGCCCCTCCTCTACCAATAAGTAAGGATCGTCGTATACCAAGTCCACCGTGCTGTCGCCGTAAAGCTTGTAAGCCCGCAGGGCCAGCTCGGCGGGCAGCGAATGGGAGGTAAAAAACTCCATCAGCTGCCGCATTCCCATCTGGGCTTTAAATTCCTCACCGATCTGCCGGGCCTTCTGGGGGGAGATTCCGGAAATCTCGGCCAGCCGCTCCGGCTCCCGGTCCATAATTTCCAGGGTCCTTTCCCCAAAATGGGCCACAATCCGGGCTGCACTCTTGGGGCCGATGCCCTTGATAACCCGGCCGGAAAGATAGGCCTGGATCTGGGATGCCGGCAGCAGCCGCTCCAAAAACTCCGCCTCAAACTGCTTGCCGTAGCTGGAATGGGTGCTCCACTTTCCCGTAACCATCAGCTTTTCCCCGATGACCGGCAACGGAATCGTCCCCACTACCGTTACCGGCTGGCTCTGTCCCACATTCAGACGCAAAACGCTGTAGCCATTATCGTAATTCTGGTAGACCACCGCCTGAATGGTACCCTGCAATATTTCCAAATCCTGTGTCAACCCAATGTCCTCTTAACTTCCCGGCGGAAAAGCTGTATTTGCTGCATATTTTATCCTCATTTGCACAAAAACAGGATAGACGCAAAAAACACTCCGTCTAAATTTCTTTTCAGTTTACTATATTTTATTAGAATTGGGAAGCGTTTTCAAGATAATTTTACATTTTTCCAAAAATGATGTACGCATTCCACAGAATCTTTCTGACATATTTTCCGGATTGTCTAATATTTTTACTTGAAAGAATTCTGGGAATGCGGTACAATGGTACCGATTCGGAGGTGCTGCCTGTGAAAGAATGGGGCCTGCTGATATGGATCCCCCAGTTTGCCATCAGCGTTGCCTCCCCCATGGTGCTGTTTCTGCTGCTGGCGCAGTGGCTCCACAGCCGCTGGGGCTGGGGCGAATGGGTATTTATTGTTGGCATCGTTTTTGGGCTGATTACCGCCGGGATTGGGTTCCGAGATACGGCCCGGGCCATGCTGGCCGCTTCCGGCCACAAAAAGAAATCCCGGGACCCCGGTGTCAGCTTTAACAATCACGATTAAAAGGAGTCTTTCTCTTATGATCCTGCAAAGTGCATCCCGCAAGGAGGTCCGCCGCATTGCCATTGGCAGCGGAATCTGCTGCGCAGCCGAGGTTGCCGCCTTTTGGCTGCTGAGTGAATTGGGCATTGGTACATTTTCCTATCGTGTCGTCACCGGTGCCTTAGGCGGTACCCTGATGGGCATTCTGAATTTTGTACTGATGTGCCTGATGATCCAGAAAGCCACGGAAATTGACGATGAAAAGCTGCGAAAGGCCCAGGTCCGAAACAGCTACTCCTTCCGCAAGCTCATACAGGTTTTGTGGATCGTGGCCGCCTTCCTGATCCCCGGCGTCAGCTTACTGGCCGCCATCGTCCCCTTGTTCTTCCCCAACCTTGTGATCTACTACTTGCAGATGCGGGGAAAGCTTTTCCCGGCAGACGCCACCGCGGAAAGAAAACCTGCCGCCCCCTCCCCTGCATCTTCCGAGGAAGAAGAGGAGCAGGAAGAGGATCTGGGGCCCTTTGAAAGCTGAAATGCTCCGTTGGTCCAAAGCCATTGGAGATCAAATGTGTATAGAAAAATTCGGATGAGGTGATTATTCCCTATGGAAATGTCAATCAACGGCGCAAAGATCTTGGCCACCTTTGAAAATGTTCCCCTGTTGGGAACCGTCCACATTACCCAGACTCTGGTCGTCAGCTGGCTGGTCATGCTGATCATTTCGGTGCTGTGCATCTGGCTGGGTTCCGGGCTGAAGGTTACAGGTATCTCCCGAAAACAGGCTGCGGCGGAAATGATCGTGAGCAGCCTCATCAACTTTGTGCATGGAAATATGGGCACGGAGTTTGACCGGTATATTCCGCTGGTAGGCACCATTTTCGTGACAAGTCTTGTCTCCAATCTGATCAGCCTGGTGGGCATCTGGAGCCCCACGGCAGACCTGATGACAGAATTGGGCTGGGCCCTGGTAGTATTCGTGATCATCACCTATCACAAGATCAAGGCCTCCGGCATTGGCGGCTACCTGAAGGGCTTTCTTGATCCTATCTTTGTCATGGCACCCATCAATGTCATGGCTGAGCTCTTCACCCCTGTCAGCATGGCTTGCCGTCACTTCGGTAACATCCTCTCCGGTACCGTCATCAGCGCGCTGGTCTATGGCTCCCTGACGGTTGCCAGCCATGCCCTTCTTGGTGCCATCGGCTCCTCCAGAGTCGTAGCTCTCGCCTTGGCGGCCGTGGGTATTGCCATGATCTTCTTCGGTAAGAAGAAGCCGAAAAAGACCATGTTCGTTTTTGGCATTGTCTTTGCCGTGCTGGGCGTTCTTGGCTTCCTCAGCAGTTTTGGCGGTGTCTTGGCATCCTTCCCCTGGCTGACTGTGGGTCTGCCCGCAATCACCAGCTTCTACTTCGATTGGTTCACGGGCTGCATCCAGGCATTCATCTTCTGCACCCTGACCACCATGTTCAT
>CAKTHQ010000051.1 GCA_934565415.1 uncultured Oscillospiraceae bacterium | reverse complement strand
AAATAAGAATTTAGAGCTGTAAAATAATGTAGCGTCGTTGCGAACCAGTCCGCAGACTGGTGTGGCAACCCCCCGGTCGTATAGAGCGCCAAAGGCGAGCAGCTCCTGCCCTCTCCAGCAGGAGAGGGCTTACCTCTGATGCGGTCAGGTTGTACGTTCAACCGGGGGGCTGCCACGCCAGCGTGCGCGCTGGCTCGCAGCGACGCAGGAGTTTTGTAGTTTTGCACGGTAACAGTAACACTCTGTTTACCCCGCTAAATTCTTATTTACAGGAGGAACCTATGAAAGTGCATTCCATTGGTATCATCGGCGGGGCGGACGGTCCTACCGCCATCTTTGTAACGAACAAAATTTCTCCCGCAGCCGTTGCAGTTTTCTGCATCATCCTGGCTGTGCTGATTGTTCTGGCCCTGAAGTGGCTGTGGAAAAATCATAAATAACAGACGAACTCCCCGAAGGCGAGATGCTTTCGGGGAGTTCGCTTAATAGAAGCAAAGGGCCGTAAAGGTAAAGGACGAAAACCACAGCCACAGGCGAAGGGTGTTCTTTTTCCGCCGGAGGGTGGCAATGACCATCAGGCACCCGGCGGTAAGTACCAGCACGGCCCAGAAGGACAGGAGCCGCAGGGGCGTAAAGCCGAACCGGCGGATATACAGCAGCAGCTTTCCCGCGGCGCTGACGGCCAGGAAGATGCTCTGGACCATGAGGATCTGGCAGGGGAGAACCAGGCGTCGGGGATCCTTTGTCAGCAGATTCCCCAGCCCTACCAGCAGGAAGTTGATGGCCATCACCTGGCACAGCTGGAAGAAGCCGGACCGGGCGTAAGCGCTGGCGGTAAGTTTCCCCGGGACCTGATTTCGGAACACGGCTAGCAGGGTATTTGCCTGGGCAGCAAAGAACAGAAGATACAGCCCAATAAAAGCCCCCAGGATCCATTGGATGGTCCGGCAGGGGAACAGACCGTGGTTTTTCTCCCGCAGGGCCTGGGGAAGTGCCTTACGGGACCCGGCCATCATGCCGTAAAGATAGGCCCCCACGGGAAGCCCGAACAGGAAGCGGATCAGAAAAGACCCCACCCATTGGGGCACATCCAGCCGGAAGAAAGAGAGGAAACCCTGGGTCAGGGCCTGAAAACTTTTGTCCGCCTGGCCCAGCAGGTTCCCCGCCAGCAAAAACAGGGGCAGGGACAGGACAACGGCAGCCACAGAGGACAATAGCAGCTTACGGTTTCCCTTTCCGGGAACTTTCCCGCGCAGGGCGGAAAACAGCGTCTTCTCCCGGAGGAAGAAATACTGGAAGGGGGTCAGGAACACGCCTCGCAGTCCGTTTGCCAGAAGGCAAATCCAGCTTTCGTCCCAGCTTTCCCCAGACAGGACCCAGCACACCGCAAAGCCATGCAGGGCCAGGGTGCTCCATCCGTAGGTGGCGCGGCACAGCCCCAGAGCGGCGGCAAGAGCAGTCAGAAGCATACAAACGAGATAGGGGAGCCGGGCGGGGTCCAGGGGCTTTTCCAGGGTGTACAGCCCCCACAGGGTAAACACCGCCGCAAATAGCAATGGGTGCCAGGTCTTATGCACATCTCCGTAAAATCCAAACAGGAAGCAGCAGATGTACAGGAAACCAATGGCATAGGATGCAGCGGCAGCGTAGGAAGTATGTTTTTTCATGGCTCCTCCTTCCGATATTCCAGGATGTCCCCGGGCTGGCAGTCCAGCACCCGGCAAATCTCCTCCAGGGTGGAAAAACGGATGGCCTTGGCTTTTTGATTTTTCAGGATGGACAGGTTGGCGGGGGTGATGCCGATTTTTTCCGCCAACTCTCCGGCCCCTATTTTCCGGCGGGCCATCATTACATCCAGATTCACGATTATTGCCATAGCGCAGCCCTCATACCGTGAAATCCAGTTCATCCTTCATGGGGATGGCTTGTTCAAACACATTTTTTACAATGCGAACCACCAGCCCTACAAAGCCAGCGGCAAGAGCCGGAATCAGCAGCATATAGATTTTCCAGCAGAAGAGCAGGAAAACCAGGCAGGCGGCAAAGCAGCAGGTGCTGATGGTGTTCAGAAGCATTACATTTTCGGGAACGAACACCATGTTCTGCTGCAAAGCCTTCAGCAGCTTCCACATGGAGCGCAGCAGAATCACCGCCGGGATATTGCACAGATACAGGCAGAGCATCAGACACAGCCCCCGTTCTCTGTCCCAAAAGGGAAGCGACAGGGAAAACGCGCGTTCTATGGGGAAAATCCCAATATCCAGCAGCAACAGCGCGGCCCCAAACAGTGCGACCAGAATCTTGGTGACAGCAATGCTGCGATTATCTTTTTGAACCATCAATGATCCCTCCTTTTTGTTACCCGGATTATAGCAAAGTTAAATTCGTTTGTCAACAAGAAATTATCGAATAACAATAAATAATAATTGTGAAACAAAAAAAGGGTTAGTTGAATGGTGTCCGCCTGCGGGAAAAATCCCCATTCCCCCCTCCATGCAGGAGGGGGGAAGAGCTTGCCTTCGGTACCTACCGTTTACCCCGTCAAATCCCCATTTGCCGATGTGTTCATATGTTCACAAGTTACGCACTTAGATTGACTTTATATGTGATATAGTATACAATAATCGTGTGTAAAACAGCAGACAGTGATTATAACTACCATTTTGAAAGGAGAACAAACAATGCTTACGCAATCCTCCATCGGCATCATCGGCGGCGCAGACGGCCCGACTTCCATTTTCGTGACCGATAAATTCCCCACGGTTGGCGTGATCGCCGTGATCGGTGCCGCGGTGGCGATTGGGTTCCTGGTCTACTATCTCAAACATCGCAAATAAAAACATCCCCTGAAAGCGGTTGAGTGCTTTCAGGGGATGTGCTTTATAGCGCGTGTCCCAGCAGGTACCAGATGATGAGAAAGGCCGGGAGCAGGGGGAGATAGGCAGGCAGGGCCGCCGGGCTGATGCCGATGATGAGAAAGCTGAACTTATCCATGGCGTAGAAGACCCCGCAGATAATGGCAGTGGAAAGGACCGATTTGGTGAGCTGCTTTCCGATGTGGCTGGAAAAGAAGAAGGTGTACAGGCCGCCCAGGATGGGGTTGACCACCGTCAGGAAGATGCCCAAAATCAGCTTGAAGACGCCCAGCAGCATACAGCAGGCCAGAACCACCAGCAGGATGGCCGGGGCGTGATATACCAGGGCGGTGGGCAGGTATTTGTTAATGGCCCAGTTGGCAACCAGGTGAAGGCCCATAGCTAAAATCACGCTAAGGAACCGGGACAAAAACCAGGTGATGGCCGTTTCGCCCTCCGGCAGAATGGAGTCCATGAGGTTGACCACAAAGGACAAGATTAGCAGCGCCAGAATCTGCCCGCACAGGGCCTCGAAGGAGGTGCCGTGGAAGGGGAGAATGAACAGGTATTCCTTTACAAAGGTCACAAAGGGCAGGGGAGTGAGTAATTTTTCCAGGCCTGCCGGTTGGAAGGCGTAGACGATGACGGTAATAACATAGACGCTCAGAATGCCCGCCGCGGAGGACATGGCGTGGTTCAGGTCTGACCGGTTGCCGAAAAGCACCTTGACCACAATACCCACGCCCAAAAGGGCAATGGCAAAGACCAGAATGAATTTGAAGGAGGCCCCGATGTCAAAATCCTTGGGAATGGCGCTGGCCGCCGCTGTCAGGAGCTTTGTGATGTCCTCGGGGATCATGTCAGAGGCAGCGCCCAAAATGGCGCTGAGCTTGGGTGAGAGGCTGGAAATATCCATAGAGAAACCTTTCGTAGGGATGTGTATTTTTTATTATACACAAAGAAACGGAAATAGATACCAAAAAACCCCCGCCGAAAACGGCGGAGGTGAAATAGCCTTTTTCGAGATAAATTACTTGATCTCGGCCTCGGCGCCGGCTTCCTTCAGCTCGGCAACCAGCTTCTCGGCATCTTCCTTGGAGATGGCTTCCTTCAGGGTCTTGGGGCAGTTGTCAACCAGCTCTTTGGCGTCCTTCAGGCCCAGGCCGGTAGCGGCACGGACAACCTTGATGACACCCAGCTTGGAAGCGCCGGCGTTCTTCAGGATGACATCGAACTCGGTCTTCTCTTCAACCTCGGCAACAGCGCCGGCAGCGGGAGCGGCAACAGCGGCAGCAGCGGCGGAAACACCGAACACATCCTCCAGGGTGTGAACCAGCTCGGACAGCTCCAGAACGGTCAGGCCCTTAACTTCTTCAACGAGAGCAGTGATCTTTTCACTAGCCATGGTAATAATCCTCCTAAAAAGTAGATTGTTGTTTTGTTTTTAACTTACGAACTTAGGCTTCTGCGGTAGCAGGAGCGCCGCCTTCCTTCTGCTCCCGGATCTGATCCAGGACGAAAGCCAGGCTGGAGATGGGGGCCAGGAAGGTACCCAGAACGGAAGCAACCAGAGCATTCTTGCTGGGCAGCTCACCGAAGCCATTGAGCTGGTCGGCAGACAGGACGGAGCCTTCTACCACGCCGCCCTTGATGGACAGGGTGTTCTTGTTCTTCTTGGCGAACTCGCAGACGATACGAGCAGGGGCGATGGGGTCGCCGGTGGTGGAAGCCATAGCGGTAGTACCGTTCAGAATCTCAGCAAAATCGTAGCCAGCATCTTTGGCAGCGAAATTGGTCAGGGTATTCTTTACAACGGAGTACTCAACACCAGCTTCACGGAACTGCTTACGCAGCTCGGTATCCTGAGCAACGGTAATACCCTTGTAATCGACGAAAACCACGGAAGTAGCTTCCTTCATCTTGCCGGACAGGGCAGCAACAACGGCCTTCTTGCTCTCAAGAACCTTAGCGTTGGGCATAATTTTCACCTCCGAAAAAATAAAATATCTTCCTGCCAAAGAGCAGAAAGATACGAAGAAAATCTATTCAACGCACCTCGGCAGGATTTAGCTTTGTACCTGCTGTCTTTGGCAACTTCTAAATGATAGCATACGCTTGGCTGTTTGTCAAGCATTTTTTCATTATTACTTTTATCAATTTTGATAAAATTTTCCCTGCGGCAGAAGCCGCAGGGAAAGAAAAGCGTTCGCTTACAGGTACTTGGCAGTAGAGACCTTCACGCCGGGGCCCATGGTGGACACGACGGTGCAGGACTTGATATACTGGCCCTTGGCAGCGGCGGGCTTGGCCTTGACAACGGCCTTGACCAGGGTATCCATGTTCTCGGTCAGCTTCTCGGTGCCGAAGGAAACCTTGCCGATGGGGCAGTGGATGATGTTGGTCTTGTCCAGACGGTACTCGACCTTACCAGCCTTGATTTCCTTAACAGCGGCGGCCACGTTGGGGGTAACGGTACCGGCCTTGGGGGAGGGCATCAGACCCTTGGGGCCCAGGACCTTACCAAGACGGCCAACGATACCCATCATGTCGGGGGAAGCGACGACTACGTCGAAGTCGAACCAGTTTTCCTTGGTGATCTTCTCCACCAGGTCCATGCCGCCGACATAGTCAGCGCCGGCAGCCTTGGCTTCTTCCACCTTGGCGTCCTTGGCGAACACCAGGACCCGACGGGTCTTGCCGGTGCCGTTGGGCAGAACCACGGCGCCACGGACCTGCTGGTCGGCGTGACGGGAGTCAACACCCAGCTTGATGTGCAGCTCGACGGTCTCGTCGAACTTAGCGGAAGCACCCTTCACAACCAGGTCCAGGGCTTCGGCGGGATCATACTGAACAGAGCGGTCGATCAGCTTCGCGCTCTCTTTGTACTTTTTACCTCTAAACAATGTAATTATCCTCCTTAAAGTGGTGATGCGGAAAAATCCTCCCACATTTCCGGGTCTAGTCTGCCCGGATCCAGCATTCTATCAGTCTACGACGGTAACGCCCATGGAGCGGCAGGTACCGGCGACCTGGCTCTCAGCGGCTTCCAGGGCGGTAGCGTTCAGGTCGGGCATCTTGGTCTTGGCGATCTCAGCGATCTGAGCTTTGGTGATGGTGCCAACCTTGGTCTTGTTGGGAACGCCGGAGCCCTTCTCCAGACCGATAGCCTTCATGATGAGCATGGGGGTCGGAGGAGTCTTGGTGATGAAGGTGAAGCTGCGGTCGGCATAGACGGTGATGACTACGGGGATCTTGTAGCCTTCCATGTCCTTGGTCCGAGCGTTGAACTCCTTAATGAATGCTGCGATATTCACACCGTGCTGACCCAGAGCAGGACCAACAGGGGGAGAAGCGGTTGCCTTAGCGGCGTTGATCTGAAGCTTGATAATGCCAGTTACTTTCTGTGCCATAAATAGCACCTCCTGAATAAGATGTGGTAATGATGCGCCCAGCGCATTTCTTTCGGGGGTTTCCCCCCTCCCACGTTCCGGCCCAAGTGGGCCCGATGCGTTTATTGGGAAACGACCTCTACCTGATCGAGCTCAAACTCGACGGTGGTCTCCCGGCCAAACATGGATACTACCACGTTTACCGAGTTGTTATCGACATCGATGGATTCCACCGTGCCGGTGAAGGAGCTCAGGGGGCCATCCATAATGCGGACGGTATCGCCCACATTGTAAGCCACAACGATCTCTTTCTTTTCCACACCCATGGCGTAGATTTCCTCGTCGGTCAGGGGAGTGGGGTCATTGCTGGAGGTGCCAACGAAGCCGGTGACTCCGCGCACATTCCGAATGACATGCCAGGTATCGTCACTGTACACCATCTTTACAAGCACATAGCCGGGGTAAACCTTCCGGTCGTAGGTCTTGCTGACGCCGGACTCCGTAATTTCCGTGACGGTTTCCAGAGGGATGGACACGGCCAGGATCTGATCCTGGAGCTTACGGCTCTCCACGGTCTTTTCGATGGTGGCTTTCACAGTGTTCTCATACCCGGAATAGGTATGCACTACATACCATCTTGCGGTTTCTGCCATGACTGTTACCCTTAGTGGAAGACACCGATGAGGGCGTCGATACCTACTTGAGCGACAAAGTCAAACAGCCAGATGAATACGCCCACGCAGATTACGCAGACAACCACGATGGCTGCATTTTTCAGCACCTGCTGATAGGTGGGCCAAACGACCTTCTTCAGCTCGCTCTTCAGCTCGCGGAAGTACTTGGTGACACGGCCCCAGGTTCTCTTGAACCAGTTTTCCTTTTTGACATCTGCCATGATGGGGCGTCCTCCTTACTTGGTCTCCGTGTGAGTGGTGTGCTTTCTGCAGAATCTGCAGTACTTCTTCATCTCGAGACGGTCGGGGTCGTTCTTCTTGTTCTTCATGGTGTTGTAGTTTCTCTGCTTGCACTCAGAGCATCTCAAAGTGACTTTAACGCGCATAACGGCACCTCCTTAAAATTTGCCTCCCTGTATCACACCCGGCTAGAAAGAAAAGATTTAGAAAGCGATAAACTACATAGAAATCGCTCCGGGGCTGAAAAAAGGCGCACAAAAAAAGAACCCTTTTTCACAGGTGAAACCATTCTACCATAGGCCCACCCACTTGTCAACAAATTTTTTCATATTTTACCGAGGATTTTTTGAATTTCCCATGGTTTCGGAAAGAATTCAACGCAAAAGGAAAATTTTGTGAACCGGTTGCTTTTTGGCAGCTTTTTTCGTAAAATGAAAGCAGATGGATATACCATATTATAAAGGAGAAACGTTTATGAAGATCATGGGAATTGACTATGGCGACGCCCGTACCGGGGTGGCCATTTCGGACCTTTTATGCTCCATTGTGGGCTCTACCACCGTGGTACCCAGCCGGAACCGGGAGAAGCTGATGGCGGACCTTTTGCGCCTCATCCGGGAAAACGGGGTAGGAGAGATCGTAGTGGGCCTGCCCAAGAACATGGACGGCACCGAGGGAAACCGTGCCGAGCTCTGCCGGGCCTTTGCGGAGGAACTAAAAGAAAAGTCCGGCCTGCCCGTCGCCATGTGGGACGAGCGCCGGACTACCGTAGAGGCGCACAATATTCTCTCCGCCCACAATTACCATGGGCAGAAGCGGAAAAACACCGTAGACGCCGTGGCCGCCTCGCTGATTTTGGAGGGGTATTTGGCGTATAAGGGGCGGGGTTAATGAATGGAAAAATCCCTCCCCTCTCCAAGCTTGGAGAGGGTGGCCCGCAGGCCGGGTGTGGTTGAAAACCCGGTACGTAAACAGACAGGTTTGTTGAGAAAATAAGGGTATATTTAAGAAATGCCATTCATTCAACGACCCCAATATCGAACCTTTTCAACCACCCCCGCCGCCTGCGGGCGGCACCCCCTCCATTCTTGTAGGGGAAAGGGACTCAGAGGCGGTGGGCTTTGTACGTTCAACCGGGGGATTGCCACGACAGTCTGCGGACTGTCTTGTAATGACAGAATGTTACCTCCAGGAGAAATGCTCTTTCCCGGCCCCCACTTCAAAGTGGTACTTTACGATGCCCAGGTCCAGCTTGGTGTAGAAGCCGCTGCCGGGTTTGGCGGTGACGGTATTGCCCTCCTGGGTCAGGGTGAATTTCTGCTGATTCATGGCCGTGGGGGCCAGCAGCGCCGCCTCCACGCCGGTCCGGAACCAGGCAGGGGAAGTGTCTGTCAGATTGCTGATGTCCTTTGCATCTTTGGACTTGTGCGCTACCCCCTGGGTCTTTCCGTAGCCAAGGGCAATGACCACTGACAGCTTTTCGCCTTTGCCGATCTGGAAAGCCCCGGGAATCTTCTTAAAGGTCATGGCAACCCAGCAGCTGTTCAGCCCAAGAGCCTGGGCCTTCAGTACCAGCTTTTCTCCATAATAGCCGCAGAGCTCCTCCAGGTCATCGCCTTTTTTTCCCACGAGGGCGATGTAATTTTTTACCCCGCTGAATTTGCCGTAGTGAGCCATAAAGCTGTCAAAGGCCTTGGGCTCGTTTACGACCAGCTGAATATGCAGGCAGCTTTCCTGATTGCAGGCGTCAATTTCCGCCTTCAGCTTCTCCAGGGCCTCTTCCGGAATGGGGGCATCCGTATACTGTCGGACGCTGTGGCGCTGCTGCATGGCTGTAATCAATCCCATAATATATTCCTCCTAATTTATATTTCGCTGCCGCTTCTGTCCGGAAGCTGCCGCATGATTTCCTGAATGTGGGTCAGCATTTGCAAAAGGCTGTCCAGGGCCTGGGTATCGGCATCAAAATAATAGTAGTTCTTGGTGCCCTCCCGGCGCATTTTGATGAGCCCGGCGTCTTTCAGGATCCCCAGATGATGGGATACCGCCGGCCGGGACAGATGGGTCCGTTCCGTAATGGCCCCCACCCGGACGCCGCTGCACTGGCCCATTTGCATCATCGCCAAAATCAGATGCTGCCGGTTCTCGTCCCCCAGCGCCAGCAAAAGCTTCTGGCAGGAGGCAAACTCCTGGGCTAAACTTCCAATGTCCTGCATTCTTTGTTCACCTCTTTCGTTTAACCCATAAAACCATTATAGCACAGTTTGGGCAAAATGGGTCAATGGGAAAGAGAATCGAGACGGAGGGCGTTTTCGGAAATTCGAAGCGCAAAGGCGGCTGTCGGATGGGCAACCGCTTTTGGCGTGTTGCACAGAAGAAAAGTGAAGTTATCGGTAAAATAGCAGACCCCGTTGCACATGATAGCTATACAGTAGAATTTATTACATTGGAATAAAGTAATGTAAGCAACGATTACATATGGACTAAGCAGGCATCTGTGAACAGCCAAGCATTTGATATAGGACCTTACTCCTCGCGAAATTTACACCCCCTGTTGTAGGGCGCAATGCGCTACTACCAACAGGGGGTTCTTTTATGGAACAAAAACAGAACGTGCAGGCAGAGATGATGGACCAACCCGGGTGGAAACCACCCGGGTTGAACCGTTCTCCGGGAATGCTCTATATTACTTTCGGGGGACTGGGACTATGGGGCAGTACAAAACGGTGAAGGAGGTGTGTGCCTTAACCGGGCTTACAGGGAAGCATTTGTATTATTTTCACCACGAAAACGTGGTGCGGGCGGCGGCCTATGCCAACTATTCCGTGGAGGGAAACGATGGCTATAAGCTGTATGACGAAGCCGGGGTAGAAAAGCTTCAGCAAATTGCGCTGCTCTATGAACTGGGGTTGAAGCGAAACGAGATCCGTGATCTGATGCTGGCCCCGGGCTACGATTTCCAGAGGACGCTGACAGAACTATATCGCCGAAAAGAGGGGGAGATAGAGAAGATAGGACTGCAGCTGGCGGCAATGGAGTATTTAAAGTGTGTAGGTGTCCAGTACGGTTTGGCTGGAATTCGGCGATATCGTTCGCTGGAGGAATTGGGCCGGTATTTGCTGGAACAGGATTCGAATGGCAAAATGGCGGATATTGCTGAGATTTCCCAAAAGGTTGGGGTATAAAAGAAAGGACAATGTTATGAGAAAGAAGGATGCTTTGAAGGACTATGTGGTGGTACGCCAGAGTATCGCACCGAATACGGAGCTGAAGCTGGCATACGAGGATGAAAAAACCTTAGAAGTACACGATCAGAATATCGAAGAAATCGACCTTTTTGTTGTTCTGCTGAGCCAATATAATGGCCGGAGCAAGCAAACCGGTGGAGAACTGCCGGAAGTGCAGGAAACATTGGCAGAGGCCACACCGGAAACAGCAGCGCCATCACAAGAAACAGAGCCCCCCACCGAGCCATCCACTGAGGCGACAGAAGCTCTTGTGAGCGGAATGCGCCCGGAATTCAAAGAAGCCATGGATGCGTATGAGGCATTCTATAGGGAATACTGCGATTTGCTGAAGAAATACACCGAGAATCCGACGGATTTTTCCATCCTTGGTCAATACACCAATATGCTGACCAAAATGGATGAGGTGGAAAAGGCTTTTGAGAAGTGGGATGAATCGGACCTGAATTCGGAGGAACTGAAGTACTACCTGGATGTGAATAACCGGGTAATGAAGATGCTGGTGGATGTGACGGGGTAATATCTTCTTTACTTGTGCTGTTATAGTACAAGAAAAGTTGTTGTTCCGAGAAAAAGAGTACTTGGCGGCAGGTTGCAGGCAGCTTAACTTGAGAATGCCTGTGGCCTGCTGTGTTTTGGATAAAAGGGAATAATATGTAACAACATAGTTGATTTTACGGACTCTTTCAGGTAGAATAAGCGCAGATGAAGAAACAGGTTATATGAAATTGGTTTCTAATATCCGGAAAAGGAAAATAATAACGAGCCCCGGCAGGCGAGTGCCGGGGCTTGTCTATGGGTGGGGAAGGATGGCGCTTGTACCCCTTTTAATTTGGATGATTGCAGATGGCGGCGAAGCAGCCGGTCTGATACTCAAATTCCACAGTGCAGGCAGACGAAAAATAACGGCCTGTCCCGTCGGAATATCGGCGGGAAATGGAGAATAGGGTAGCACTGAGGTGAGGCAATGTGCTCTGTGGCATTGTAAGTGTACTCAGCTGCATTTTCTATTCCCTTTCCCTCCGCTCCGGCAGCTTTCCCAAGCCGCTGACGGAAGAGGAGGAAAAGCACTATCTGGCGTTATCTCAACAGGGGGATTTGGAAGCGAGGAATATCTTGGTAGAGCGGAATTTAAGGCTTGTGGCCCATGTGATGAAGAACGGGTGATGCACGGGAAGATTTCCTATGGCGGACAGATGGAAGCACGGTGTTTGTGTACGGGAATCGGACTGCGAAAATTTACTGGAAAGCGATGCTTAACTAAAATAGGACAAGCCCGGCAAGGTTTTGATGCTTGCCGGGCTGTGTCTTTGTACGAGGGACATGAAGAAAAAGCGGCATCGCCCCAGAGTACAAGGAAATTTTCAAAAAGGGTATTGACTCTGACGTTGCGTAATGGTTTATACTAACAATATCACGAGAGGAGATGCGGTCAGTGTGGACAGTGAATGAGGTAAGCAAACGCACGGGGGTCAGCATTCGCACCCT
>CAKTHQ010000050.1 GCA_934565415.1 uncultured Oscillospiraceae bacterium | reverse complement strand
GGCGACCCGGAACGGACTCGAACCGTCGACCTCCAGCGTGACAGGCTGGCGTGCTAACCGACTGCACCACCGGGCCAAATATGGTGGGAACAATAGGGCTCGAACCTATGACCTCCTGCTTGTAAGGCAGATGCTCTCCCAGCTGAGCTATGCTCCCGGCTGCCGCTTTGCGTCTCGCACATCAGCGACATGACACATTATACACACGTTCCCCTATTTTGTCAAGCACTTTTTTCTTGAAATCAGAAAAAAGTTTCTTTCTGGGAAACAAGGGAGAATTTCCCCGGTTTCCCCATATTTTTACAACTTATCCAGCAGATTTTGAATATCCTCCGGGGTGAACTCATACACATGGTCACAGAACTGGCATTCCACCGGGAACGGCTTTCCCTCGTCCCGAATCTCGGCCAGCTCCTTTTTGCCCAGGCTGATCAAAGCCTGCTCCACCCGTTCCCGGGAGCAGTAGCACTTGTAGCTCACATCCACGGTTTCCATAAATACCACGCCCAGATCCCCGCAGACCTGGCCCAGAATGTCCTCCGGGGTCAGTCCGGCTTCCAGCATGGGGGTAACGGCGCCTGCCTTGCGGATGCCTGCCTCCAGCTTGTCGATAATCTCATCCGGAGCACCGGGCAAAAGCTGAATCAGATAGCCGCCGGCGGCCTTAACGCTATGGTCCCGATCCACCAGTACCCCCAAGGCACAGGCCGTGGGGATTTGCTCGCTCTGGACGAAGTAAGCGGTTACATCGTCACCGATTTCTCCGGATACCAGAGCCACCGAGCCGATGTATGGCTCTTTCATCTGCAAGTCCCGGATTACCGTCAGGGTACCATCGGTGCCCACCGTGGCGCCCACATCCAGCTTTCCGGGGTATTTTTCCACCAGCGGCACATTGGGCTCCGTCACGCAGCCCCGGACGTTTCCGACAGCATCCGATACCACGGTAATGGTACCGATGGGACCGCCGCCCCGAACCTGCAGGGTCATGGAACCGTTTTCCACCTTTTGCATATTGCCCATCATGGAGGCCGCCGTCAGGCAGCGGCCAAAGGCAGCGGTAGCATTGGGGCTGGTCTTCTGGATTTCCGCCCCCCGCTGCACCAGATTGGTGGAGCGAACGGCAGCCACCTTTACAAAGCCGTCCATACTCATACCGCGTACTAAGTAGTCCTTCATTTAACAATTCCCTTTCTCGCTTTGATATAAATTCGCTGTTCCCCTTCTTCCGGGGCCCCCATTCTTCTGTCTCCATAGACGGCAATATGGGTAAATCCCGCCTCCCGGAGCCAACCGGTCAGTTCTTTCGCCGAATAGGCGTACTCCCGGTGCTCTTCAAAGGACCGGGTCCAGCAGGTTCCCCGGCGCTGGAACAGATCCATACCGTAGGAACAGATGTTGGTCTCGCGATTGAATTCCCCCCGCCAGACGCAATACACATCGTCATCCTCGTCCAGGAAAACCTGGCCGTCCATGGCCTTCAGCTTTTGCGGGGTGTTTACATCGAAAATGAAGGTGCCCCCGGGGTTCAGGGCCTTATACACCCGGAAGATGGCCTGACGGCAGTCCTTGGGGTCCGTAATATAGTCCAGGCTGTCCAGGGCACACACGGCCAGGTCCACGGCTCTGGACAGGTGCAGGGCCTGCAGGGGCTGGCAGATGAACATGGGCGGATTGGGAAGCCCCGCCGTTTTCATCTGGGCCTGGGTCAGCATATCCTCCGACAGGTCCACGCCGATGGTCTTCAGGCCCCTTTTGCACAGCTCCTCCGTCACGGAGCCGGTACCGCAGGCCAGGTCTGCCGCCGTCCGGGGGTGGGCTCCCTCCTGGTCCAGGATCTTCCAATAAAAGTCCACCACAGCCTTATAATCCACATCGTTGGTTAAGCGGTCGTAGCTGGATGCAAGCGCTTTGTATGCGTCCATGTTGTCCTCCTGCAAAAACATCCCGACCCCAGGGGGCCGGGATGCGGTAAAGCAATACTTATCTCTTGAAAATACTGAAAATCTCGTCGATATCGCTGATGTCAGCCGGCTTGACGGGCTTCTGGGTTCCGGGCAAAGGCGCGCCAATGTCGTCGGCAGGAGTAACCGCACCGGCAGGGGCCTTGGAGGTAAAGCCCGCATTATTGCCCTCAAAGCCGGTGGCGATAACGGTAACCCGCATTTCATCCTGGCAGGAATCGGAGCAGGTGGCACCGAAGATGATGTTGGCATCGGGATTGGCAGCCTCCTGCACAATCCCGGCGGCAGTCTCCACATCATCCAGGGTCATCTCCGCGGAACCGGTAATGTTAATCAGCACACCGGTAGCACCGTTGATGGAGGTCTCCAGCAGGGGGCTGGAAACGGCGGCGGTAGCGGCCTGCTCTGCCTTCTCCCGGCCGGAAGCGGTGCCAACACCCATATGCGCCCGGCCTGCGGACTTCATAACCGCGGATACATCCGCGAAGTCCAGGTTGATGATGACATTCTTAGAGAAGCCCACCAGCTCGGAAATAGAGGTAACGGCCTGCTTGAGCACATCGTCGGCAATGCCAAAGGCGTTGGCAAAGGTGATTTTCTGGTCGGTAACATATTTCAGCCGGTCGTTCGGGATGATAATCAGGGAATCCACCTTATCCTTCAGGTCCGCAATGCCCTGCTCCGCCTGGCGCATCCGGTTGGCACCCTCAAACTTAAAGGGCTTGGTAACCACGCCAACGGTCAAAATCCCGGCCTCGTGAGCCAGCTCCGCCACAACGGGAGCCGCACCGGTGCCGGTACCGCCGCCCATACCGGCGGTGATAAAGACCATGTCTGTACCTTCCAGGGCCTGGGCCAGGGTGGCGCGGCTTTCCTCGGCAGACTTCTTGCCCACTTCGGGCTTGGAACCGGCACCCATACCGCCGGTAAGCTTCTCACCGATCTGGACCTTGTTCTTGCACACAGACTTATTGAGATCCTGCTTATCTGTATTTACAGCCACAAATTCCACGCCGCTGACTCCGGACTCGATCATCCGGTTGATAACATTATTGCCTGCGCCGCCAACGCCGATCACCTTGATCTTGACAACGCGATCCTGAATGGTTTCAGACATACATTCGTTCCTCCTATGTATCTTTTCGCAGTTGGAGCCAGACTGCTTCTGCTTCCTTTTCTGCATAGTTCGTAGATCGTACCTTTCTATTTTAGCTTGTAAATTTGGATTGGTCAATAGAAAATCTATATTTTTTCAGGCGGAAAGCCATTTTTCTTTGATTTCAAGGGGAGCTCTCCCCTTGAATTGGCTTATTGGAACGGCGTCAGTGCCACCTGATCCTCCCAGGTGGTAAAGCTGACATCCAGGACACCGGTCTCATAGTCGCTCATCTGCAGAATGGCATCGTACATACAGGCAATCTTATAGGCAAGATTTGTGCTGTCTCCCAGCTCTACCTGATAACGGGAGCCGTACCAGAGTTCAATATTATCCACATCCGTCACATCCACGCTGGCCGCCTCACCGACGATGGCATTGTCCTCCAGGGCCTTTAAAATCTCCTTGGCCGTCTCCAGCCTCTGGGCGCCGGAAATCAGGCTGACCGGAACCGTGGCAAGGGTCTCCGCCGTTTCCTGGGTCTCGCCGGTGGTTTCCTCTGCAGAGGCGGTTTGCTCCGGCTGGAGCTCCGTGGCGATGCCGTCACTTCCCACCTGGGGATTGGATAGAGTCACACCCAACACCTGGGTATAGCTGGAGGCCCGGCTATTATTAATCATTTCCACCACCCTGGCATCGGAGTTTATCAGCCACCAGGTACCCTGGTCATCTTTTATGGCATAGGAAACATCTGTCTCCTTTACCTCAATATTAACCGTATCCGGGAGTTTTATTCCAATTCTAACATCTTTTACATAAGGAAGGTTTGCCAAAATCTGACTGACGGCCTTTGCGCGGCTGAAGGTAAGCAGGTTGTCTCCCTTTTCAATACCGGAGTTTTCCACAATGGTCCAGGCAGGATAGCTCTGGGCTCCGGACACCGTAATCCGGTCCACCTTGAAAAATACCGACAACCCCAGCATCATGGCAATCACCACGGACAGCACGGAAATCAGCTGTACAATCAGCTTATCCCGGTTAAAGGCCGCAGGCTGGGTATAAATGACGGCAGGGGTGTTAAAGCGGTTTTGCTTCCGGCGGCGTTTTTCCGCCTCCGCCTCCCGCTTTGCCTGCCGCTGTTTGGCCAAGTCCGATTCCTCGGCAAAGCTGTCTTTGTTGTACCGGACCCGTTCGTACCATTGGAGCACCGGATTTTGGTTGGAGAAAAACGTTTTCAGCCGATTGCTCCGCAGGGCCTTTTTCCGCTGGTTGGCCCGGCGGTAGGGCTGATAGCCGGAGTCACCGGTATTGCTGTTTTTCTTAGCCGACGGCTTATTCTGAGCCTGCTGCCTGGGGCGGCGGGCTGCTTCTTCCGGCGGCCGTCTGCGGGCAGGCTGACCTTCCGCAGAACGCCGGGGCTGTCCGTTTTGATTTTGGGTCTGGCGGCGAACCGTCCCTTCCCGGCCATTGGCCGGACGCTGAGCCTGGCCCTCCTGTCTCTGCGCAGGGCGGCGGGCAGGCTCCCCTGCCCTTGCCGCTTTTTTGGGCGCCCTCTGGCTGCCCTCCGGCCTTCTGGGCCGCCCCCCGGCACTGACTCCGTCCATCTGTGGGGCGTGGGGTCTGGCTGTCCGGGGGCGGGGCGCGGCCTGAGGGGGCTGCTGCCCCTGCTCCTCCGGCTGAGAGACCGGGCCCGTAGTTTTATCGTTCGTATCCATTGCTTTGTTCCTCGTTTATTGGGGCTTTGCCAGCTCTTCCACAATGTCGCAGATCCGCTGGGTGGAATCCAGCCGCACCATGCTTTTCAGGGTCTTGCTCATATTTTCCCGACGGCTCTTATCCTCCAGCAGCGCCTTCAGCTCCTCCATAATTCTCTGGGGCGTGCAGTCTTTTTCCAAGATGGTCACCGCCGCGTCCCGGTCCGAGAGGACTCTTGCATTCCGCTCCTGGTGGTTATTGGTCACGTTTGGAGAGGGAATCAGAATACTGGGGGTGCCGGAGGCTGCAATTTCATTGCAGGTAGCCGCGCCGGACCGGCTGATAACCACATCCGCCGCTGCCATTTCCAGGGGCATATCGTAAATATACTCCCGCATATCGATGGCCGGGGTATGGGGCAGATCCAGGCCGTCCTTTTCCAGGAGCTCCGGCATCCATTCCCAGCCGAAGCCGCCGGTGGCGTGGATATGGTGGAAGGGAAAGCCCTCCTCCTTTTCCATGCACATAAGCTCTGCTACCATTTCATTCATATGCTTGGCGCCCAGGCTTCCAAAGGCGGACAGAACAACCAGGTCGTCCTCCCCCAGCCCCAGCTGCTTTCTGGCTTCCCTTTTATCCGCATAGATAAACCCCTGCTGCAGAGGCATACCCACAACCTCTACCTTACCGGGGTCGGAATAGTAACCCACGCTCTCCTCAAAAGCCACCAGGACCCGGGAAGCGCGCTTGGCCACCATTTTCGTGGTAACGCCGGGAACGGCGTTGCTCTCATGGACGCAGGTAGGAATTCCAAGCTTGCTGCCCGCATACAGAGCCGGGAAGCTGGCATAGCCGCCGGTACCGATGATCACATCCGGCCGAAACTCCCGGAAGATCTCCTTGCACTTTTTCACTGCGTCCAATACGCACTTGGCGGCGTGGAAATTCTGCTTGATGCCCTTGCCGTTCAGCTTCCGGCTCAGGCCGGAGCCGGGGAGGGTCTTCAGCTCAAACCCCGCCTGGGGCACCAGTTTTTCCTCCATATGGCCCTGGGCGCCGATAAAGAGCACCTTGCAATCCGGGTGACGCCTGCACATTTCTTTGGCGACAGCGATGGCCGGATTAATATGTCCGGCGGTTCCGCCGCAGGTAAATACCAGATTCAAAACCTTATCCTCCTGATACGCGGCTTATTGATGCCGCTTCGATTTCTGGATATATGCAACACGACTCCCATTTCCCCCAGATTCACCGCCAATGCCGTACCGCCGTAGGAAAAGAAAGGCAGTGCAATGCCGGTAGAAGGCAACAGGTTCGTGACAACACACAAATTTAGTAAAGTCTGCACCGCAATGAGGCTCGTAAGTCCCGCAGCCAGAAACATGGAAAACCGGTCCCCGGCCTTCCGGGCAATCCGGAAACCCCGCAGGATTAGCATCCCGAACAGAAGCATCAGGATGCCTGCCCCAAAAAGGCCCAGCTCCTCACAGACAATGGCGAAGATATAATCATTATACTGAAAAGGCAGATACAGATATTTCTGCCTGCTCTTCCCAAAGCCAAGGCCCCAGACGCCGCCGGAGCCGATGGCGTAAAGGGACTGCAAAATCTGGTAGCCGGTATCCCCGGGGTCCAGTTCCGGGTGCCGCCAGGCGGTGATCCGGTCCCCGGCGTAGCCCATGAAGCTGACATACACCACCAGGAACACCACCGCCCCACCGGCTCCCAGTAAAAGCCAGCGGAGCCGGGTACCGGCATAATACATCATCACCACGGCCACCATGCCCATAAGCATAATGGCGCTTAAATGCTTTTCCAGCGCTAACGGGACCAAAATGCCCAACAGTGCTCCTGAAAAGCCAAGGACGCCATGGGTAAAATCTTTGCTTTTTTCGCCAAAGTCAGCGCTCAATCTGGAAAACGCCAGGATAAGGGTAAACTTGGCAATTTCAGAGGGTTGAAACTGGAGCCCCGCGACACTGATCCATCGTCTGGCTCCGTTGACGGACTGCCCAAACAGCAGCACACTCAAAAGAAGCAGAATACTTAAAAAATACAGAGGCCAGCAAAGCCGGTACCACACCTTTACCGGTATCCGGCTAAAGGAAACAAGCGCCGCAAGCCCCAGACCTGCGCATACCGCCTGCCGCTGCAAATAGCGGGTGGTGATGGCGTAGCCCGTATCGTAGGCGCTCTGGGCGGAGCTGGCGGAATACAGAACCGCCAGGCCCAGCGCCAGCAGGCCCAAGGTCAAAATCAAAAACGGAATGTCCACTCTGCTTTCGCAGAGGTCCTCTTTGGCAGGCAGATGATGCTCTGCTGCCATAAAGCGCTCCTTTCTTATCCCACCAGGCCGGAAATACTCCACCAGGCCACCAGGCACATAATGGCAGAGACGGCGGTAAAGCTGAGGACGATTTTCTCCTCCTTCCAGCCGCACATTTCAAAATGATGGTGGATGGGGGCCATCTTAAAAATCCGCTTGCCGTGGGTGGCTTTAAAATAGCTCACCTGCAGAATATCGGACAGAGTCTCCACAATGTAGACAAAGCCCGCAAAAATTAGAACCAGAGGAATATCCAGAGCGAAGGCCAGGCCGCAGACCACGCCGCCTAGGAACAGGGACCCGGTGTCCCCCATAAAGGCCTTGGCCGGGTGCCAGTTGAACCGCAGGAAAGCAAGCAGCCCGCCAATCAGAGCCGCAGGCAGCACTGCCGCATCCATCCGGTCCATTTTTACTGCCGCCACAGTAAAGAAAATCATCACAGGGAGCGTGACGGAAGAGCTCAGGCCGTCAATGCCATCGGTCAGGTTCACGGAGTTTACACAGCCCACAATCACCAGCATACCGAAAATACCGTAGATAATGGGCGGGATATAATAGCGCTTATTCAGGAACGGAATATACAGGTCGCAGGTCAGAATGCCGCTCATATACAGCACATACAGGAACACACCGGCCACGGCCGCCTGAAGCATGGACTTCTGCAAAGCGGTCAGACCCATATCCCGGCGGTTGTGGACCTTATAATAGTCGTCGATAAACCCAATGAGGCCAAAGCAGACAGCCAAGGCAAAGACGAAAAAGGAGCTGTACTCCTCAATCCAGGGAAGGTTTGCAACAATGCACACCAAACTTCCGAAAATGAACATCAGTCCCATCATTAAGGGCGTACCCACCTTGCCGTTGTGCCAGGTTGGACCTACCTTGTGGAGGGACTGGCCGGATTTCAGTGACCGCAGCAGCGGAAGCAGCAGGTATCCAAAAATGGTAGAAATGACGGCGCCGGCCACGGCGGTCACAAGCAAACGTATCATGTGGAAGAACCTCCATTCAGATCTTTTTCATACTTCAAAAATCCGTCCAGCACATTTTCCATGTGCATTCCCCGGCTGCCCTTAAAGAGCATCACATCCCCCGGCCGGGCAATACGCTGCAGCTCGCACAATAGTGCCGTCTGGTCGGAAAAGGCCAGGGCCCTGGTTTCAGGCATACCGCCGGTGACGCAACCGCCGACCACCCGGTCGGCATTGGGTCCATAAGCCAGTACCCAGTCTACCCGTTCCGCGGCAATGCGGCCAATGCGATAGTGCTCCGCCGCCGCCCGGTCCCCCAGCTCCAGCATATCCCCAAGAACCGCAATCCTCCGCCCTGTCCGGTCCCCCAGAACGCGGAGCGCCGCCTCCATAGATTCGGGGCCTGCGTTGTAGCAGTCCCGGATGAAGGTAAGGCCGTATTCTTCAATAATCTCCTGGCGTCCGGCCAGGTTTTTAAAGTCCAGCAGACTCTTTTGTATCTTTTCAATCGGCACTTTCAGCTCCAGGCCCACCGCAACGGCGGCCATGGCATCCGATACAAAGTGCCGGCCCTCCAGGTGCATTTCCACAGGGAACTGCTCCTTTCCTGCCGTTACCGTAAAGCGCAGGCAGCCATCCCGGTTGTGCACACTGCCGCAGCACACCTGGCATTCTTTGTCGGACCCGTAATAGATAATCTGCTGCTTTGGCTTACAGTCCAGATTCCGCAGCATCACATCATCCCCATTGAGCAGGAGCCTTCCTTCCCAGCCCATACCCTCCAGGATTTCCAGCTTGGCCTGGCGAATCCCGGCCACGGTGCCCAAAAACTCAATGTGGGCCGTGCCGATATTTACGATCACCGCAATATCCGGCTTAGCAATATGGGACAGGTACGCCATTTCCCGGAAATGGTTCATGCCCATTTCCAGCACGGCCACTTCGGTCCCCTCCGGGATGGCCAGAATGGCCATAGGCATACCGATGTCGTTGTTGTGGTTCACCGGGGTCTTCGCAGTGCGGTAGGTACTCTCCAGCACCGCCGCCACCATTTCCTTGGTGGTGCTTTTGCCAACGGAGCCGGTAATGCCAACGACCTTCAGCCCCAAACGCTTCCGCTCCCCGGCGGCAATTTTTCCAAGGGCCAGACGGGTATCTTCTACCACGATGGCAGGCACTCCGGGCATTTCCCGGCTGCACAGCGCCGCCGAGGCGCCCTTACGGATGGCATCGGCCACAAAGTCGTTGCCGTCCCGGGTGCCTTTCAGGGCCACAAACAGCTGCCCGGGCCGGATCAGCCGGGTATCGTTGTTGGCCCCAAAGAACTCTACGTTTTCAAACTGCTTTTCCACATGACCGCCGCACCATTGGGCCGCCTGCAGCAGCGTAATTTTACTCATGGTGTTCCCTCAATTCTGACAGATGGGCCTGTACCTCTTCCCGCTCATCCAGGTGGTGCTTTACACCGCCCACATCCTGGTAGGTCTCATGGCCCTTTCCCGCCAATACTATTATATCATTTTTTTGGCCAATGTCCATAGCGTATCTGATGGCCTTCCGGCGATCTTCAATGACGGTGTATTCCCCCATGGAGTCGTCCACACCCTTTAAAATATCCCGGATGATGGCCATAGGGTCCTCCGTTCGGGGATTATCCGAGGTAATAATGGCAAAATCAGATTTTTCCACACCAATTTTTCCCATAATCGGCCGCTTGATAGGATCCCGGTCTCCACCGCAGCCGAAAACGGCAATAAGCCTGCCCCTGCAAAAATCCCGGACAGAGGTGAGCACATTGAGCAGTCCGTCCGGCGTATGGGCGTAGTCGATGAGTACGGTGTAGGGCATCCCGGGGGTGGGCACCACCTCGATGCGGCCTTTAACACCGGCAACATCCTCCAAGGCCTTCGCCCCCTGCTCCAGGGGAATTCCCAAAACCTTGCCCAGGCCCAATACCGTCAGGCTGTTGTATACCGTAAACCGGCCGGGGATGGGCACATAGACCCTCGCCTCTTCTCCATGGCACACCGCCGTATATTCAATACCGTCGGAGTGGAGCTGAATATCCCTGGCCGTTAAATCCCCGTTTCCGTGAGCGGAAACGGATAGGGCCTGACAGGTACAGGCGGCAAGCATATCCTTTCCGTAGGGATCGTCCAGGTTGATTACCGCCCGGTCACACCGGGCGAAAAGCTGCGCCTTGGTATCCCGATAGGCTTCCATGGTCTTGTGGAAATCCAGATGGTCCTCCGTCAGGTTGGTAAAGGCCGCAGCGTTATAATGGATGCCGCCGATGCGGTCCAGCGCAATGGCGTGGCTGGATACCTCCATGACCACATGGGTGCAGCCTGCGGCCTGCATCCGGGCGAAAAGCGCTTGCAGTTCCAGACTCTCCGGAGTGGTCCGCTCGGAGGGGACCTCTTCGCAGCCAATCAGGTTTCCCATGGTGCCAACAAGCCCCACCTTGGCCCCCAGCGTTTTTTCCAGCAGCGCCTTTAACAGGAGGGTAACGGAGGTCTTGCCGTTGGTGCCGGTCACGCCGATAATGCACATTTTCTCCGCCGGGCGGCCGTAGAAGTTCCCGGCGATTCTCGCCAGAGCCAGCCGGTCGGATTCCACCAGCACATAGGGCACCTTCCCCTCCGGCTTCTGGGCGGTAACTACCACCCTCGCCCCTTTTTCCACAGCCTGTGGAATAAACCGGTTGCCGTCGGAGGCAAAGCCGGAAATGGCCGCAAACAGGCCGCCTTCTTCCACCCTCCGGGAATCATAGGCCACGGAGGTGATCTCTGTATCCGGATCCGCACAAAGCTCTAAAACGCGGACATCCCGCAACAAATCTTTCAGTTTCATTGGGACTCTCCTATTCTCTTTCTTCTGTCCGGTCCCCCAGATACACAAGTACCTGGCTTCCCTTTTCCACCGTTTCCCCCGGCAGCGGAAGCTGGTCCGTTACCTGCTCTCCTTCCCCTGTAAACACCGGGGTCAGATCCACAGACTTCAGCCTTTTCTCCGCTTCCTTTCGGGATAGGCCCAGCAGCTCTTCTACCTGTACCGTTTCCGGCCTTTCGCTTTTGGCAACCCCCAGGTATGGCAGAATATCCCCGAGGATTGCTCCCACGGTAGGGGCCGCCATGACGCCGCCGGAAATATAGATACCGGTGGCGCGGCTGGGGGTATCCAAAGCCGCCAGTACAATATACTCCGGATTCTCCATGGGCGCAATCCCCACAAAGGATACAATTTTATCCAGCACACGCTGGCCCTTGTCGTCAAATACATCAATTTTCTCGCTGGTTCCGGTTTTCCCCCCAATAGAGAACCCGGGAACATTGGCGTTTTTGGCCGTTCCCTCCGTGACGACCGACCGGATGAGGGTCCGCATGGTTGCGGAGGTTTCCTCCCCAATGGTCCGTCTTACCACGGTGGGCTCCTGCCGGAACACCACGTTTCCCTGTTCATCCTGGATTTCCGAAACGATGTAAGGCTCCAAGAGCTTTCCTCCATTGACCACCGAAGCAATGCCCCGGACCAGCTGCAAGGGCGTGATTTTAAAGGTCTGGCCAAAAGAGCCGGAAGTCAGGGAGGCCGTTCCCCATTTATCGGTATTGGTAATCAGGGACTTGTCAAAAAACACGCCCTTGCTTTCGCCGCTCAGGTCAATACCGGTTTTTTCCAGAATGCCAAAGCGCTGCACATAGTTGTAAAATCGGTCTCCGCCCAGCTTTAACGCGATATGGGCAAAGGCCAGGTTGCAGGAATTTTGCAAAGCCTGGGGGGTCTGCTCTGCCCCATGTCCGGCAGAGCGCCAGCAGTGGAGCAGCTGAGACCGGCCCGGAATCTTTTCCGCCCCCCGGCAGTAAAAAGAAGTATTGAGGTCGATAGCCCCGCAGTCCAGGGCCGCCGCCATAGTCATTACCTTAAAGGTAGACCCCGGCTCATAGCCGTCGGACAGAACCCGGTTCCGCCACTGCTTTAATCTGGCGGCGGTAAGGGCCTGCTCATAGGCGCTCTTCCCTTCTATATACTCCGGGCTTCTTTCGGGGTAGGCCTTATAGGCATCCTCCATATCCTCCAAAGCCTGTGCGGTCTTTTCATCCGCAATGCGCTGGTAGTCGTTGGGGTCGAAGCCCCCGATGGTTGCCATAGCGAGAATTTCTCCCGTCTTGCAGTTCATCACCAGTCCAAAGGCGCCGTTTTGCACATCGTATTTGGCGATGGCTTCCTTGAGCCGGTTTTCCAGGCAGCTTTGTACCGTGGTATCCAGGGTAAGAATCACATTGCAGGCCTTTTTCGGCACCTCCAGGTTTTCGTAGGAAAAGGGCATATCCATTTCGTTGCTGCCCTTGGTGGTGATCACTCTGGCTGTAGGGCCGGAGAGAAAAGCATCATAGGCCGCCTCTACTCCCTCGCTGCCCTGGCCGGACAGATTGGTAAATCCAATGACCTGGCTTGCCAGCTCCCCGAAAGGGTAGCTCCTTTTGGCGGAAGGCTCCAGATGGACACCGGCAATCCGGTGCTCCTGAATGTAAGCCCGGACCTTGTCGGCGGTGTCTCTTGGAAGCAAACTCCCCACCTGCTTGTAGCGGCGGCGGGTATCACTGCCCTGGGCGTA
>CAKTHQ010000049.1 GCA_934565415.1 uncultured Oscillospiraceae bacterium | reverse complement strand
ATACACAGTGTTCAGTTTTCAAGGTATATGGAAAACACAAGGTCACAGACGAAAGTCTTTGACATAAAGTCCCTACAAGGGACGACATAAGTTGGTATTGATTGCGACGAGGGTCCACCTGTTCCCATCCCGAACACAGAAGTTAAGCTCGTTTGCGCCGACAATACTTGCAGGGTGACTTGCCGGGAAGATAGGTAACGCCAACATAAAGATGGCCGCTTCGCTTACGCGAGGCGGTTTTTTGTCGTGTCCGGAGAGAAAAGATACCTGCGAATGGGGAATCTACCCTGCCTTATTTGGAAGCGCAATCGTAATAATTCACAAAAAAGAAAAGGAACGCTTGTTTTCCACCATGCAGCAGCGCCTGGAGAAAGCCCGGGAGGAGGATAAAAAGGCCATTGCGGATATGGAGGCAGCTTATGATGAGGCCCTTTTGGACGCAGATCGGCAGGCCCGGAGTTTGTATGAGGCAGGGGCTGCACGAAGAGAAAAGGACTATAAGTTCCTGGTATGCTGGAAGTAAAAAATCTACGGAAAAGCTTTCAGGGAACACAGGTCCTCAGAGGGATTGATTTTCAGATCGACAAGGGAGAGGTGGTGGCTGTTCTTGGCAGCAGCGGTTCCGGAAAGACCACCCTTCTGCGCTGCATCAGTTTTCTGGAAAAGGCGGACGCAGGGCAGATCTACTTTGACGATTTCAGCGGGGACATTACCCGGGTGACCGGAAAGGAAATCCGGAAAATGCGGATGAAGATGGGCTTTGTTTTTCAAAGCTACAATCTGTTCCGGAACAAAACGGTTTTCCAGAATGTGATGGAGGGTCTGGTTACAGCCCGAAAGGTGCCTGCAGCCCAGGCGGAGGAAATTTCCGGGGAAATGCTGAAAAAGGTAGGTATGCTGGAACGGGCCGACTACTATCCGGATCAGCTTTCTGGCGGGCAGCAGCAGCGGGTGGCCATTGCCCGGGCCCTGGCACGGTCCCCGGAGGTAATCCTGTTCGATGAGCCCACTTCGGCGCTGGATCCGGAGCTCACCAGCGAAGTGCTGGATGTTTTGAAGCGTCTTGCCAAGGAGGGAACGACCATGGTGGTTGTGACCCATGAGATGGATTTTGTCCAAAAGGTTGCCGACCGGGTGGTTTTTATGGAAGGCGGCGTCATTGTGGAGGAAGGCCCTTCCCGGGAATTCTTTTCTGCCCCGAAGCAGGAAAGCACCCGGCGTTTCCTGCGAAGGGTGCTCCGCGATTACGACTACACCATCTGACGGTGGGGTCCGGAAGAACAAAAGGGAAGAAGCAAGGAAAAGCGTGGAAGGCATTGCTGTCTTCCACGCTTTTTGAAGTGCAATCAGGAAATTGCGATATTCCGGCCTATTTCCGCCTGGAGCCGGTGGGAAATGGAAAGGACGGTCCGGTGGGCGGCAGACTTTTGCAGGGCGAGAAGGACCTGCTTTTCCGTTTCCGCATCCATGCTGGCGGTGATTTCGTCCAGCAGCAGGAGCTTGGGGTCTGCGACAATGGCCCGGGCGATGGACAGCAGCTGCCACTGACCCTGGGAGAAGAGATCCGGGGTGCAGATTGTATCGCAGCCCCGGTCCAGCTGCCCGATCACCGCATCCAGCCCCACCATGGCTGCGGCTTTTTCCACAGCTTCTGTGGAAATTTCGGGATCAAACAGGGTGATCTGGTCCCGGACCGTCCCCGGTACCATGTGGAAGGTTTGCTCTACATAGCCGAAAACCCGGCGGCGGTCGGCGTTTGCAATGTGGGAGGCGGGGACGGAACCGATCAAAACCTGACCGGCTTGCGGTTCGTACAGGCCCAGCAGAAGCTTAAAAATAGTGCTCTTTCCGGCGCCGGTCCGGCCGGTAAGGGTGACCTGCTCGCCTTCGTTTACGGAAAAGCTCTTGTTTTTCAGCACGGCGTGGGCTTCCTCCCCATCGTAGGCAAAGGTGACATTCCGGAAATCCACGCTTCCGCTTTGGGGCGCAGCCTCCACCGGAACCTCCTGCCGCTCTTCCAGCCGGAAGAATTCATTGATCCGGTGGACACCGGCCACGGCGGACTGGATGGTTTGAATTTCCATCCCCAGGCTTTCCACAGGGGTAAAAATCTGGGATATGTAGTTGATGACGGCTACGGCGGTACCGGCGGACATACCGAAGAGCGTCAGGGCAGCAGGGCTGCCGGAAGCGGAAAACAGCATGACGATGCCCACCACCACCGCGTTCAGAATTTTGATCACCGGGGAATAGATGGCGTCGTAAAAGCTGGTTTTCTCCACGGCCTTGAAGCTATCCACAATGGCTTCGTCGTAGCGGCTTTCCATGTAGCTTTCTTTGGACAGGTTGTGGATGGTGCGGATATTGTGGACGGTTTCCGGCACATAGGCGGAAGCCTTCCCAACGGCCTTCCGGTTTTCTATCTGGGCAGAGAGCATCCGCTTTTGGACTGTGCGGGTGAACAGGAACAGGAAGGGCAGGAGAAGCAGCAGCACCAGGGCCAGCCCCCGGTTTTGGAAGCAGATGACCCCCAGGATGCTTAAAATTTTACAGGCATCGGCGAACATACTTACAATGCCGGAAGTGAACAGGTTCTCTACCGTGTCCACATCCCCAACGAACCGGGATACCACGGTGCCGGGCTCCTGGGCCGTCAGGGCGTTGGTGGTCAGCCGGGTGTATTTGTCCATAAGACTGCTGCGCAGAGCGTGGGTGATTTTCTGACTGAAAACGGTCAACAGGCCCTCCCGCAGGCTTTCCGTAATGCCGGAAAGGGCCAGGAAGACATAGTATAGGATCACCGGCACCAGGGGGAGGGCCTGCCCGGCGGTGAGGGCGTCGATGAGCTGGCCCAAAAGAAAGGGCGGCAGCAGCGCCATGACGATGGCACCAACAACGGCGGCCAGAATGCCCAGGGAAAGGAGGGGCTTTTCCCGAAGGGTTTTCAAAATCACCTTGCCGACGCTATCCGGATGTTTCATAGGGCGGTTCCTCCTTCCTGCTCGCTATAGAGCTTGGCGTAATGGGGTTCCGCGGCCATTAGGGCTTCGTGGGTACCGGTGCGGGTTTGGCCGTTTTCCATCCAGATGATGCTGTCCAGCTCCTGGAACAGGTACAGCCGGTGGGAAAGCAGGATCACGATGCTGTCCCTAGCCATTTCTTTCAGATAGGCAAATACCTGCCGCTCCGTGTTTTTGTCCAGGGCCGAAAAGGGATCATCCAGGATGAGCACCGGCCGCTTGTGGCATAGGGTTCTGGCCAGTGCCAGCCGCTGGGCCTGGCCGCCGGAGAGCCGGACGCCGCTGCTGCCGACAATGGTGTTTTCGCCTTGCTCCATAGCGGCTGCCTCTTTGTCCAGACACACGGCCTTCAGGTAGGGGGCGGCGTCTTTGGAGTCTCCCAATAGAACGTTGCTTTTGATGCTGTCGTCAAAGAGCTCCGGGTCGTGGCCCAGGTAGCCGATGACGGCGGCAGGGTTCAGGCCGGATAGCTCTTGGCCGCCAAAGCGGATGCTGCCTTCATAGGGGTACTCCCCCAGAAAGGCCTTTCCAAGGGTGGATTTTCCGCAGGCCACCGGGCCGGTAACGCCGATGATCTGCCCGGGTTTGGCGCAGAAGGAAAGACCCGTAAAAATGGGATCGCATTCCGGATAGGCAAAGCCCAGGTTTGATACTTCCAGCTTTGCAGGGGCTGCAATGACAACCTTTTCCTCCTGTTCCGGCGTCTTCATCAAAGGTTTGATCCGATTCCAGGAGACCTGGGCCTTATGGACGGCGTTAAAAAGCTTGGCGGCGCTGGAGGATTTGGCGGCCAGTTTTGTAAAGCAGGACAGGAAGGTGGTAAAAATGGCAATGTCCCATTTGGCCCAGCCGATACCCAATACGTTCCGGCCGCCAAAGTATAGGATCACCAATACACCGGCAAGGGAAATGGCCTTGTACAGGGGCTGCATGACGCCGGAAAGAATATTTGCCTTGACGGCGGAGCGCTCGTAGTCCGTCAGCTGGGTTTCGTAGGCCTGCCGCCGCTCCTCCTCGCAGCCGTATACCCGGTAGGTCACGGCGTTGGCGGCCCGGTCCAGGGTGGCGGCGCTGAGGCGGCCGGCCTGGACCTTGAATTCCGCCCCGGTGCGCTGGACCAGGGTTTTCAGCTTTTCCGCCAGGTAATAGGAGATGGGGGCAAACACCAGGCTCAGCAGGGCCAGCCGCCAGTCGTAGTACAGGAGCATCCCGGCGAAGGCCGCCATAGCCACACCGGTGTCAAAAACCTCGGTGGTAAATTTCCGCATCCCCTCGGCACAGTCGTCCACATCTCCAATGGCCTTGGTCATGACGCTTCCGGTGCCTTCCTGGTTCAGGGACAATCGGCTTTTGCGGACCAGGGTGCCGTATAGAGTCTCCTTCATCTGTCGGTTTACGTTGTTGGCGAACTTGCGGACATAGAGCCGCTTTAAATACCGGGCCACCTGCACCAGGGCAATGGACAACATATAGGAAGCCACCAGGGCCAGCATATCGGAAAAGCCCTTCCGGCCACCCAGAAGATCTGCCAGGCACCCGGCCATTTTGCCCTCAAACCAGGGCCCGGCCAGAAGCCCCAGGTTGTAGATCAGGCCGGAAACGGTGACTGCCGCCAGAATGGGGGACTGCCCTTGAAAATAGGTGAGGATCCTGTCCGGCGGGAGCTTCTTTTCTTTATTCTTCATTTGCTTCCATCCTTTCTGCTACATTTGGAAAGCCCTGTTTGCTTTCTTCCTTGCAGCGCAGATACAGCGCTTCCAGGGTTTTGCGGAAGGTCTCTTTTTCGGTCTCCGGCAGATCCTCCAGCAGCCATTCATAAAAACAGCTTTCGATTTTGGCCTTGGAATTTTTCAGGCTTTCGGCCTTTTCCGTGGCATACAGCAGCCGACTCCGGCCGTCCGCGGGGTTCTCCCGGCGCTCCAAGTAGCCCTTATTTTCCAGACTGGCCGTCTGCCGGGCCACGGCGCCTTTGTCCAGCCCCGTGATTTTGCATACCTCCGCCTGGGTGATGCCGGGGTTTTTGCGAATGGCATGGATCACATCAAACTCCCCGGATCCAATGCCCTCCGCCCGCATGGTCCGCACGGTGAACTTGCTGACCTGACGGGCAATTTTCGTGATCTGGCGTTTGGTTTCGTCCATAATGGCCTCCAAAATAAAAAGATGTGGTATCAACTATCTTGGGATAGATGATACCACAACGAAATGATTTGTCAAGAGGGGAGTGCGTAGACAAATGGGGATTTGACGGGGTAAACGGTAGGTACCGAAGGCAAGCTCTTCCCCCCTCCTGCATGGAGGGGGTGCCCACCGCAGTGGGCGGGGGTGGAGGGGACCCGGTACGATGACTTTCTGCATTTGGATGAATGGTATTCCCTAAATATGCCCCTATTTTCTCAATATACCTATCTGTTTTCGGTAGGGGTCCCCTCCACCCCCGGCCTGCGGGCCACCCCCTCCATGCAGGAGGGGGGAATGGGGATTTTTCCCGCAGGCGGACACCATTCAACTAACCCTACAAATCCCTATTTGCCCATCACGAAAAATGCTCCCAAAACTCCTCAAACTCCGCTTCTGTAATATCCGCCCCGTGGACATAGATGACATAGTCCTCGCCCTGCCAGTTGTAGGCGATGGAGCTTTTGCGGAACCCGGCGGTGGTATAGTAGTGGACCCGGGCCTTGCGCTGTTCTAAGTTGGGGGCACCGGGTTCTACGGTTTCCAGGTCTGCCAAAATCCGCTGGCCGGGGTAGCGGGCGTAGATCAGGGCCATGGCTTCGGAGCCGTAGTGGTGGTCCCGGAAGGCGTCGCAGATGGCGATGTAGAGAATGTGGGTAATGGTCTTGTAGGTGAGCAGGCTGGCGAACCCGCAGAAGGTGCCGTCGTGGTAGAAGGCCAGCAGGTCGTGGCCGTCATGGTGGACGGGCAGAAGCTCCGTCAGCGGGTCCCGCTCCCGGGCGGGGAAGGCGCTGATGTAGAGCTTCCGCAGGGCGGACATATCCGGGAATTCTCCGGTCACTTTTTGGACAGTCAGCATAAAGATCCTCTCATATTTTTCAGGCTGAGGCCATTCTACGACAGGATCCGGCATTCGTCAAGGGGCTTACTCCTCCCGGATGTTTTCAATTACGCTGCTTTGTACAAATCGGCCCAGCTCCCTTTTCAGAAGCCAGATGTTGATGCCCAGTAACGCAGCCGCCGTTGCCAATAGAGTTGGCAGGGCCACTTGGGGCTTTGTGGACCAAAAGAGACTGGCCAGAAAATCAAAGGCCAGTGTGTGGAGCTGCCCCAAGCTGTAAAGCCCCAGGGCCAGCAGGCCGCCGCCAAGGGCAAAGATGCAAATTTGCCGGGCGTACAGTGCCAAAAGGGTCCTCTCGTCGCAGCCAACGGCCCGCAGGATGCCAAGGCTTCGCTGTTCCGCCCGGAGCTGCCGACGCAGGTCCCCCTGGATCTCCAGGATGGCCAGCAGCAGGAACATTCCGGTGACGCCGCCCAAAAAGAGCAGCCTTCTGCGGCAGGAGGCCAGGTTGATGGCCTTGTCGTTGGTGGGATCCGAGGTCCACAGCCCCTCCTCTTGGGTTTCCAGCTCTTCCAGGGCATTCCGGATGGCCGCCGTTTCCTCGGGGGAGGCGGTTTCGGTCAGCTCCACATGGATATTCCTGGTAAAGGGGCAGGACAGACCCATTTTTTCCAGCCCTTTGGGGGTGGCGATGATGGCACCGGAGCCAGCGCCATAGATCGTATGGGACAGGGTGCCGCAGACCGTGGCGGTGGCTTTCCTGATTTCGGCATGGGCCAGAAGCTCCGCATCCGAGGGATCATCCGGAAGGCCTTGACAGCTTTTCTCCGGCAGGCACAGCTGGAGGAGGGGCAGGGTGTCCCCCACAAAAATCTGATCGTTGCGGTAGACGGCGTCTGGGTTTTCCTCAGGCCTTGTGGAAAAAGAACGGACATCCCCTTGTTTCTTTAAATAGAGGGTGGGCAGGTCTGCCAGTACGGCGGTGCCCCGGTCCAGGGCCTCCCGGTCGATGCTGCCGGATACCAGGTAGGGGGTAAGGGTCTCCGGGTCATTCACGACGACCAGCTTTAAGGAATAGGGGATCAACTGGGTCCCCAGAAATTCCTGGAGCAGATGATAGGCCTGGACGCTGGCTTGGTAGGTGCGGCTTTCCTCCATGGCCTGGCGCTCCTCCTCCGGGAACAGGTCTTGCCGGTATTGCTTTAAGTGCGGGTTGTCGCTGTCCAGCAGGGGAAAGTAGCTGCCTACATGGTCCGTCAGGGTAATGGCATTGGCGTACCACTCTCCGGAAACACTTTTTACCCCCGAAAGGGAAGAAAGGGTTTCCACTGCCTCCGGCGTCAGGCGCTTTCCGGGTTCCGCGGAAAAGTAACCGGTAGCCAGGGGATATTCTCCGGGACGGATCTCCATGTAGCTGCTGTCTTCTACGGTTAGAAACATCAGGAAATGGGCCCCGTCGGCAAAGAGAACGGCGGCCAGGCAGAACAGGGCGATGAGCACCATGGCGTAGCCGGACCGGAAGGGGTGGAACCGCAGGGCCCTGCCGTTCCAAAGGGTCGGGAGACGGTAGGTCTTCCGGGAGCGCAGGGGGAAAACCGGATGGGGTGTGGCGTTTCTGGGCCGGTACACAAGGGCAGGAAGCCTTGCGGCCAGCCACACCAGAAGCAGCGCCCCCAGGCACCCGACGAGAAGCCACACAGGCCTTGCCGGGTAGGGCAGGCTCTCGGGGAAAAGTTTGCGCAGAATTTTCACAAAGAGGAGGGCAGACAAACAGCCCAAGGGTGCGGTCAGCAGGGCCAGCACCACCGCCTCCCGGCTGCTGATGGCCCGAATTTGCCGCCGGGTGGCCCCGATGGTCCGCAGCATCCGGTACTGTTCCTCCTTCCGCTGGAACTGGCCGCCGGAGGCGCTGAAAATGCCCAGGGTTGCGGCCAGCAGCAGGAAGGTGCCGGCCAGGGCCAGAGAAGCGTTCAGGGACAACACACTTTTCACGGCTTCGAATGTGGTTTCCGTCTGGGGGATGTCGGCCCGATGCTGATATTTCTGGAACAGAATATCCAGCCCCAGCAGGGTCCCTACGGCAAAGAACACCGCCAGGAAAACGCCGACGCACAAAAGAAAATAGTCTTTCTTGTTGGCCTTGATCCCCGCAAAGGCCAGGCGGTTCATGGTCAGATTTTTCATACAGGCCTCCCCAGATTCGATTGGAGCATTTTTTGCAGCCCTGCCCTGCACAGGCAGGGGGCCAGGGTGCTGAAAGTAAGGTTGGCGACCAGGGCCCGCGCCATTGCTCCCTGGTTATAGATCAGATAGCCCGGGTCCATCAAGAAGAACTCTGCAAGGAGGGATAGTGGCAGGGCGGCCAGAGCCAGCAGCGTGAACTGCCGCTTCCAGATGGCGGTAAGGTCCTGCTCCTCGCAGCCCAGGGACCAGAGAATGGAAATAGTCTCTTTTTCGGCCTGCATATCCCGGCTGCAGCAGCCCCGGAGCATTGCCACCACGCAGCCCAAAAAGGCCAGGGTCAGGCTGCCCAGGAACAGGGCATCCCGGAAGCAATCTCTCCGGGCGTTCCGGGCTCTCTGAATGGAATTTTCCAGGTAATATTCCCCGTTTTCATTGATAAGGTCATTGATCTGTTTTTCCAGCTGGGTATCCGATACCTTCGATTCGTCCATTTCAATGGACAGTTTTTGCACGGAGCCGGTGTTCAGCCCAAGTTTTTTGGCTCCCTGTGGGGTGGTGATGAATACCAGGCTACCGGAATAATTCACCATAAAATCATTAAATTCATCCAAGACACCGCAGACGGTGGCTTCCGCTTTTCGGATCGTTTTGTTTGAGCTGCTTTTGAACCGGGGGTCCGGTTCGATCTGCCCCAGGGAAAGGGCTGTCCCCACCGGGAACTGGTCGTTTTCAATGATCTCGTCGTATTGCTTGATGGGTTTTGTGGTGCGTGTGTAGGAAAAGCTGTGGCCGTTCCGAATGGTCCGGGTATAGTAGGTGGGGGCGAACAACAGAAGGGCCTCCCCGGCGTCTATTTTATCGGCATCTATGGTGCCGTCCAGCAGATAGGGGGACAGGGTGGACAAATCCTCCACCGTCAGAAGAAAGCCGCTGAGGGAAACGGAGGCGGTATCCAGCAGCTTTTCCACATTGGTATGGAGCTGTTGGTCAGAGCGAATGATGCTTTCAAGAATGCTTTCCGTTTTTAGCTCTGGGCGGTAGTTATATAAATGGTAATTTTGGGAGCTGCGGAGCCTGGGGTAATAGGTGCCAACGGCATCGGCCATTGCGTAGAGGGGGGCACAGCGTGTGAGGCTTACCTCCGTGACCCCGGGCAGGGACCGAAGGGCTTCCAGATGGGTTTCATCCAGGACGGTTTCATCCCCCCAAAGGGAGGTTTGTTCGATTTCGAAGGCGCTTTGCGCTTCAAATTGCCGAATGGTAGAGATGCGGTCCCCCAGGTTTATGAACAGCAGAGCAGAGGTGATGTTCATCAGCACGATGAGCAGCAGAATGCCGACGGACCGGAAGGGGTGCCGGAAAAGCCCCCGGCGGGCCAGCAGCTTGGAAGGTACAAAACACCGTTTGCTGCGAATGGAACGCCGGTGCCAGTATTTTTCCTTAGACCGCAAGGGCCCACCCCGGAGGGACCATAATACCGGCACGGAGGCAGCCACCCATACCAGGAAAAAGGAAACCAGCAGGCTGAAACCGATCAGCCGCGGCGGCAGGGCAAAGGCGGCAATGTCCGGCACAAGGCCGCAGCAGAGCTTTACAAACAGAACTGCGCAGCCTCCAGCGGCGGGGGTCAGGAGCAACGCTAGGATCAGAGCTTCCCGGCAGCTGACGGCGGCCACCTGCCGTTTGGTGGCACCTACCGCCCGCAGGAGCCGGTATTGCTGCTCCTTCCGGGAAAACTGTCCGGAAACGGCGATAAAAATACCGATCATGGCAGCCAGCAACAGGGCCCCTCCCGCCAAAAGCACCGGGGCGGCGCATTCCAGGCGGAGCAAAAAGGAGCGGGATAGGTAGGTTTCCACCTGATATTGGTAGGGCGCTCCCAGGGCATCGATGCCTACCAGGTTGGCGGAGGGAAATCGGGCAGCCAGCGCCGACAGGCTGCCGTCTTTTGAAAAGGTGAATACAAAATGCCGCAAGGGCCGGATGCCCTGGAATTCCGGTACCTCCGGGGAAACCAGGATCGTAGGCAGGGTGGCGGCATAGCTGGGGACGCCGTTAAAAAGGTCGTAGTCCCGCACTTCCGGGTCCCGGAAGATGCCCACCAGGGTAAAGGAGCGCTTTCTGGCGGCGGTGGACCTGGGGGTCAGCTCCAGGGTCACGGTGCTGCCCACCTGGGCCCCGGGGCAGAGGGCGTCCCGGGCGGCATCGCTGAGGGCAATTTGGGACGCCGATTGGGGCAGGTGCCCGGTAAGGAACTGGCGGCACAGCAGCGCTTCCGCCGTTTCGTTCCCATAGCCAAAGGAAAGGCTGGGAGCTTCTCTGGCGGTGCCCAGTACGGTAATGGTTCCAATTTGGGAGATCTGCCCGCTCTTTTCCAGGGCTTCCGACTCCAGGGCGATAGCACCAAACAGGAAGCCGTCGGCCTTTCCAAAGTGCTGATACTTGGTTTCCAGCCGCTTTTCGTAAAAGCTCCATACCCCCAGGGCGGTGGCCACCGTCAGGAATACGGCAAAAAAGATACCCAGAGCCATCTGCCGGTATTCTTTTTTGTTTGCCTTGACCCCGGCAAAGGCCAGGTGGTTCATAGTCAGCTGTTTCATTTGGCACCGTCCCCGGAATCCCGCAGGATCTTGCCGTCGGTCAGGTGGAGGATCCGCTCGGCCTGTTCGGCGACCCCCAGGTCGTGGGTCACAAGAACCAAGGTCACCCCCAGCTCCCGGTTCAGCTCCCGCAGTAGGTCCACTACCAGCCGCCCGGTCTGGCCGTCCAGGTTGCCGGTGGGCTCGTCGGCAAAGAGAATTTCCGGCTTGTTGCTCAGGGCCCGGGCAATGGCAAAGCGCTGCTGCTGGCCTCCGGACATGGCCCCGGGCAGGTGGTCCAGCCGGTTCCCGATGCCTAAAATCTCAATAAGCCGGTTTAAGTAGCTTTCGTCCGGTTTCCGCTTGTCCAGCATCAGGGGCAGCACCATATTTTCGTAGCCCGTCAGCTCCTTTACCAGGTTGTAGCTCTGGAAGACAAAGCCAAACTGCCGCCGCCGGAGGACAGAAAGGGCGCTGTCCCCGTGGGCGTACAGGTCCTCTCCCCGGAACAGGACCTTGCCGCTTCCCGGCCGGTCCAGGCCCCCCAGAAGATGAAGAAGCGTGGATTTTCCGGAGCCGCTGGGGCCGGTGATGGCGGTAAAGCTGCCCTGCTCGATGGAAAAGCTGACATCGTCTACGGCCTTTACCTGCTCCTCGCCGGTGCCGTAATAGCGGATAAGATTTTGGGTTTCACAGATGGTCATGGGAATTCCCTCCTTTTTTTCTTCCAGAATACCAAACCAGTCTTACAGGTGCATGACGTTTTCCTTACGATTTCGCAAGACAGACGTCCAGCTTGGGAAAGTACATGGTAAATTCCAGCCCACCGGGGATGTTGGCGGCGCTGATCTGCCCATGATGCCGCCAGACGATCTCCTTGACGATGCTCAGGCCGATCCCCGCCCCGGTGCTCTTTCGCCCCTTGGCCTGATAGAAGCGGTCAAAGAGCCTGGGCAGCTCCTGGGGCTCCACCCCGCCGCCGTTGTCGGAAACGGTGCATTTTACCTCCTGGGCGGTTTCGGAAATGCGGACGGTGATGTTCCCCTGGGCCGGGGTGTGCTCGCAGGCGTTTTTTAAGAGATTGGTCACGGCCTCCGTCATCCAGGTTTTGTCGCAGTAAAGGGCGGCGCTTCCTTCCAGAGTAAAGGCCTTTTCCGGATATAGCGGCTCTATAGATGCCCAGCAGTTATCCACAATTTGCTCTAAGGGCTGTGAAGAAAAGGAAAAGGAATACCCGTCGGCGCAGAGCCGCTCCAGCCGCAAGAGGGAAGAGATGAGAGTCTGCATCCGGTCCAGAAGCCGCAGCTCCTCGTCTAGGTGGCTGCCCCCGTCCAGCTCGATGAACAGCCGCAGGGAACTCAGGGGCGTTTTCAACTGGTGGGAAATGTCTGTAAGAAGCCTTGTGCTCCGGGCAGCCTCCTGTTTGGTCTGCTCCCCGGATAGCCGCAGCCGGTTTTGGAGCCTGGAAATGCCGTTTTGCAGGGCATCCAGTGGGGCATCCTTCAAGGAAATGGGCAGGGGGTCCGCCCCATCCAGAAAGGCTTCCAGCAGGCGGCTCAGCTTCTGGATCCGCTTTTGAAGCAGGAAGAGGTAGCTGCAAAGACCCAAAAGCCCCAGGAAAAGCACTAAAATCAATCCTTCCATTGGTAGCCCACCCCCCGCAGCGTTATAATATGCTCTTTCCCGATTTTCTCCCGCAGGCGGCTCATGTGGACGGACAGGGTGTTGTCATCCACATATTTTCCCCCGCAGTCCCACAGGGCCCCCAGAAGCACGTCCCGGGTGACCACACCTCGCTGCTCCAGCAAAGAAAGCAGAAGTCGAAACTCCGTAGGGGTCAGGGACAGAAGGGTGCCGTCCTTGGAGACGGTCATTTTCTGCCGGTCGATCTCCAGGGTGCCTACCTGCCAGGGGGTGCCGGGGTCCTTTCGCAGCAGGACCCGGATGCGGCTCAAGAGCTCCTGGATGCGGAAGGGCTTGGTCACATAGTCGTTGCCCCCGGCATCCAGCCCCCGGACAATGTCAAATTCTTCGTCCCGGGCCGTCAGAAACAAAATGGGCGTCCGGCAGCCTTCCTGCCGCAGGCTCTGGCAGAATTGGACCCCGTTGCCGTCCGGCAGGGTCACATCCAAAATCACCAGGTCCCAGCGCTGCTGTTTCAGGGCCTCCCTGGCAGAGGAAATACTGTCCGCCGATGTGGGGCAGTAGCCGCTTTTTTCCATCAGCTCCGTAAGCCCCTGGGATAGATAGGGGTCGTCTTCAACAATCAGGATCGCTTCTCGCATTTTGGCCTCCTCCTTTACGGGGATAGTATAGCATAAAGGAACAGAATTTTCCTTTCTTTTTCGTAAGAATATGGTGGGAAGGGATTATTTAAAGAGAGATACGAGTTTTGAAAATAAGGATTTGTAGGGTTGACAGAGAAACTCCTTCCCCCTCCTGCATGGAGGGGGTGCCCACCGCAGTGGGCGGGGGTGGA